>JBDSHL010000001.1:0-1589 GCA_039918515.1 Saprospiraceae bacterium
ATCAATGCTAAAATATCTGCTTGTGACGAATATATTTGGAATGTCAATAACGCCACGTACAAGCAATCAGGAATCTATTTACAAAAATATATCAATAATCAAGGTTGCGATTCAGTGTACACCTTAGATTTGAATATCAATAAGAGTTATCAATTACAAGAACTAGCAGAAGTCTGCAAAGAATATTTCTGGTCTGTGAATAAAATCTTATACACTCAATCTGGAGATTATGTTTATCCGTTAAAAACAAGTCAAGGTTGTGATTCGATCCTTAAATTAAACCTCTTAGTGAATCCTGAATTCACCCAAATAGATACGGTCTTCACCAATCAAGATTATACATGGAACATCGATCATCAGATCTACTCCAAGTCGGGCAACTATCAGGTAGATTTCACTTCCAAAGATGGTTGTGATTCTATCCATATTCTATTACTTACCATAAAAAATGAAGTGGGCATTTATTATCCCAATGTCATACATCCAGGTGGAATAAATGGGAAGTTTACCATATTCGACAATGGTGCCATTGAAGAAATTGAAACCCTCTCTATCTTCGATCGTTGGGGAGAACTCATCTGGCAAAAGCAACATTTTAAATCCAATGATATTAATCTAGGTTGGGACGGAACTTTTGGAGGAAAAAATGTGCTCCCAGGAGTGTATGTTTGGCATGCGAAATTGCGATTGAAGGAGAGTAAATTGTTAGAAGAGAAAGGGGATGTAACCGTATTACGGTAACTATGAAATATGAGTTATGAAATTATACCATTAATCATTAACAATTAATCCTTAACCCTTTTACATTAAAAATAATTTGACCGCCTCTAATTTATTGTATCTTTACCAGTGTTGATAAAATTCCTTAGATTGTATGCAATAACCATTGGAAATTTTATTATATTTGTGATATGGAAAAAAGCCTTAAAATAGTACGGTTAAAAGATAAAAGTACAGACTTTTTATATTGGAAGTCTAAATCTGAAATTGAAAGATTACAAGCTATAGAATCACTTAGGCAACAATATATAAATTATAAAAAAGATGTTCAGTCAAGACTTCAAAGAGTTTATAGAATTATTAATCAAAAACAAAGCTGAGTATCTCATTGTAGGTGGTTACGCTGTAGGAATACATGGACATCCTCGTTATACAGGTGATTTAGACATATGGCTAAACCCTACTCCACATAATGCTGAAAGAATATTAAATTCTGTGAATGAATTTGGATTTTCGTCATACCAAATCTCTTTGGAAGATTTTACAAAGCCAGGAAATGTTATTCAATTGGGTTATCCACCCCTTAGAATCGATCTTTTAACAGAAATTGATGGCGTGACATTTGAAGAATGTTTTGCAAACCGAAAAGAAGTTTTAGTTGAAGATTTAATGGTTAATTTTATTGGCTATTCTGATCTATTAAAAAATAAAAAAGAGTCAGGCCGTCCAAGAGATTTAGACGACATCGAAAATCTAAAATAATGATTACTAAAGAAAAACTAAAAGTTCATATTGAATCTTTTCCAGAGAATATGTCTATTGACGAACTCAAAGAGAGATTAATTTTCGTTGAAAAACTTGAAAATAGA
>JBDSHL010000002.1:0-8108 GCA_039918515.1 Saprospiraceae bacterium
CCGAATTTAAATATCGCGGAATGCATCTTGATGTTAGCAGACATTTTTTTTCAGTTCCTTTTATTAAATTGTATATTGATCTACTCGCAAGATATAAGTTTAATACATTTCACTGGCACCTCACCGATGATCAGGGTTGGAGAATAGAAATAAAAAAATTTCCAGACCTTACTGAAATTGGTTCCAAACGCAAAGAGACTTTAATTGGAGCCTATGGATCTTCTCCTGTTCAATACGACAATACCGAATATGGTGGATACTATACGCAGGAAGAAATTCGTGATGTTGTCAATTATGCGTCTGCCCGATATATAGAAATTATTCCTGAAATAGAGATGCCAGGTCATTCTGCGGCATTACTAGCATCTTATCCTCAATATTCCTGTTCAAAGGGAACTCATGAAGTGGCTACAACATGGGGAGTTATGAACAATGTCATTTGTCCAACAGATACCAGTCTTTGGTTTATGAAAGAAATATTAGATGAAGTTTGTGATTTATTTCCTGGAAAATATATTCACATTGGTGGTGATGAAGTATCTAAAGACGAATGGAAAAAAAGTGATGCATGCACCAAAATCATGCTTCGTCAAAATTTAAAAAATTATGACGAACTACAAAGTTATTTTATCAAACAAATAAATTTTTTCTTAACAAAAAAAGGTAAAATACTTATTGGTTGGGATGAAATTCTTGAAGGTGGGCTGTCACAGAATGCAGTTGTCATGTCATGGAGAGGAGTAGATGGTGGTATTCAAGCAGCAAGACAGAAACATGAGGTTATTATGACTCCTGGGACGCATTGCTACTTTGATCATTATCAGTCTATTTCAAATCAGGAACCTTTGGCCATTGGAGGTTTTACTTCATTGGAAAAAGCTTATAGTTTTAATCCAATACCCGATGACCTTCAACCAGAATATAAAAAATACATACTTGGTGCACAAGGCAATGTATGGACTGAATATATGAGCACTCCAGAGCAAGTATTATATATGGCATTTCCACGAGCAATTGCACTTTCGGAAGTTACTTGGACTTCGAAAGAGAAAAGAAATTATTCAGATTTTGTGCAGAGATTGAATCAGCATATCAAATGGTTTAAAGCTAATAATATAAATATCTCCACCGCATTTTTAGATTTAAGTTATCGAACTTATTCCAGTCCTGAAGGTGTTCAAATGGTATTTAACAAAGCACCCGTTAAAGGACAGATTTTGGTAGAAACCAATTCTGTTGAAGAGGGAATAAATCAGGAATATTTAAGTAGTGATACGATGTTGCTTCAACATGATATGGAATTTAAATCCTGGTATCAGCTTCCAGATAATAGACTTGGCAGATCACTTAGTTTGGCCTATAAGCATCATAAGTTTACTGGAAAGACGGTAAGTTATTCACAAAATCCATCTACAAAATATAGCTCTGGAGGCTTAAATTCCATTGTAAATGGGATAGATGCCCCTATTAATAAATTTTCTGGGCCTGAATGGATAGGATTTGATGAAGGGAATAATATGGAAGCGATCATTGAGAATTCAGACACTCTTAATATGATTACAGTTCAACTGTTTCAAGAAGAAAGTTCTTGGGTATATCTTCCTCAAAGTATTGAAGTATATTCATCTGATGATAATATAATGTATCAATTGGAAGGGAAAAATATGCTAGGGTTAATGCCAGGACGAGGCATAACTCAATCGATCAAATTTTCGACTCCTGTTATGAAGCGATATATTAAAGTTCTTATTCAGAATCATGGAATGATTGAAGAAGGTAGGCCTGGAGCAGGTCATGGTGCTTGGTTATTTGTAGGTGAATTGAAGGCAGAATAAATGAAGGAAAATCATTTTGAGGAGTATATTGATTATATTTATTTCGCCCACTAAAACTTTTACCAATTATTGATAATCAGGAGTTTAACTGAATATTAACATGCCAATTTTAATTCTAAAAATGTATGTCAAATATCAGAATTATTCGGATTCAAGTAATTATCCATCAAAAAGTATGTTTTTTCAACAATTTAAACATTATTTAGAATTAAAATTATAAAATAATGACATTTACAAAATTATATTCTTATAATTGTTCAAATTATCTTTATATTATAAAAATATTTAATATATTTATTGCAAAGAAATAATTGAAATAGCACACTTAAACAAAATTCCCTCACTTTAATGCTTTTCCAGTTGGTATAATAAATCGAACCTTTCGTCGATTATACTTGTCTTATATATGGAATTCGTTATAATTTTGTGTCAGATTTGAAACAAACTAATTGAATTTCGATCTTTTTAAAAATTAAATTCGTATTATGAAAAATGTATTGCTTCTGGTTTTCTTGCTTATAAGCATGTTCACCAATGCCCAGGTTAACACTTCTATCTTTCCAACTGAGACTTTTAGAGGCGTGTTATATGATTTACAAACAGGTCAGCATCTTGAAGGTGCATCAATTAGCATTGAGTGCGACCAAATTTCTGTAACCACAATGACTGACGATAGTGGATACTTCACTTTGAGTGGAGCTCCCAAATCATGCTTTAAAGTAAAAATCAGCATGTCCGGTTTTGAAGATAAAGTGCTGGAGAACATCAATCGAGTCCAAGATGTAGAATACTATATCGGTCTTGAGCAAAAGAAAGTTCAACAACCAAAAAATTTAAACTAAACATTGCAAGAGCTTTGAAAAACATATGTCCAAAGATATGCTAACTCTATAAAGATTATTGTTTTGATAAAACACGAAATGGCCTGAGCAATTGCTTGGGCTTTTTTCATACTTGACTTTAAACCCAAATTATGTAAAATATAATTATTTGCTAACTATAATCTCACATAGAAGACTGGATTCACTTTTTATATTTTTAAATATTTATTATACTCTGATTCATTTTCATATAAACCAATTTTCAATTTTTATTCCCTTTAAACCCTTAAAATCTTTTATATTATCAGTAACCAAAGTTAATTTGTTTACTATAGCAGTTGCACCAATTAATAAATCAAATTCGTCATGCATTGGTTTTCCGAGTCTTCGGAGTCTTACTTTTTCTTTCGCATAAAGTTTGATGCAACTGAAAATTGGGATAATAGTTAATCCAGTTAAAAACTTATCAACTACTTTATGGGACTTTAAAGGATTATGGCTATTTTCTGCTCCAAAGCGCAATTCAATTACAGTAATTTCGGAAATGTAATACCAATTTGATTTTTGAATTATTCCAATAATTTAAAAATCTTATCCCTACCTGAAGGTAGGGACCGCCTAGTATAACTTTAAATAGATTTGCGCGTAGCGAAAATTGGACTAAATATCATTTCAAAGCGGTGTAACAATTCTCTCTTCCCTTGGCTTTTATAATTTCTTCTAAATTTAGTTTTCCACGAAGAAAGAAAACACAAATATTCGTATCTAGTAAATACTGCATTAGAATTTAAGATCTATTTTCCTGAATTTTCTACTTAATTTAATATCTTTAATGATTTCTTCAGCTGACTTATCGGTTGCAAATGCACCAAAAGTTTTATAAAAAATCTGATCCTTCAATTTCTTTTCAGTCCTTAATGATTTAGATAGGTTTTCAATGAGTTCTATTTTATTTGTTAAACTTAACCCTTCAAACAATCCTGAATATGATTCAATAATATTTTTATCAGTATAACTCATCTTTAATTTTTTTTGTAAAGTTAATGCATTTTAATAAATATTCAAGAGCTGGGAACTTTACCATTAACACTAGAAAATATATAAACCATCCCCATTTCATAAATTATATTATTTTGTAACAAGTTGTTTATCAATTTATTATAATAAAAAGTGTTTTCGACAATATGGTTGGATAATTTGCTTTGGAATTTATCGAAGTCATCAATAGGGCATTTTATTTGGTTCACAATCATTTAAGGCATTTATCTGTGACTTTACCATCAGCTTTAATATCTTTGTAACCTTTTACAAAGAATGCAACACAGCTATCCAATTCAAATCAAAGATATCAGGAGAGAAAGCCCTGATTGTGTTTCTGTTGCATTTGATATTCCAACTGAATTAAGATCTGATTTTCAATTTTTACCAGGTCAATACCTCAACATCATCAAAACAGTAAATGGAGAAGAATTGCATCGATCTTATTCATTATGTGTTAGCCCGGATATACAAGAATGGCGCGTTGCTATAAAAAAAGTTGAAGGAGGGAAATTCTCTCCTTTTGCAAATGAAATACTTAAGGTTGGTGATATTGTTGAATTGATGATACCAAATGGTAAATTTACCAAACCAATTGAAGCCGGACAAAAAAAGAATTATCTATTTATTGCCGCAGGAAGTGGAATAACACCTATAATGTCCTTGATTTCCACGATTCTTTATAAAGAAAAGGAAAGTTCAGTGTGTCTTATTTATGGCAATACCGACTTCGAACATATTATTTTTCGGGATAGGATTCTTGATTTGAAAAATATCTTTATGCATCGACTTCAAGCGCATTTTGTATTAAGTCGTGAACTTATGGATGAAGAATGGTTTCAAGGTCGAATCAATGGTGAGAAAATAAAATTTTACGCTTCAAAAATATTTCAAACAGAAGTCCTTGATGAAGTCTTTATTTGTGGACCGGAAACAATGATATTAGATTGCAAGAAAAGTCTAATGGAACTAGGTATTGATTCTGCTAAGATTCATTTCGAATTGTTTGGCACTGAATTAAAACCCACCATTAAACCCATAAAATCCTTCGAGTCTGGAAAAGCTGCAAAAATTAAATTAAAGACCGATGGAAGAACTACAGAATTTGAACTCGAATATGGAACCAAAAGTATCTTAGATGCTGCGTTATTAAGAAAAGTCAACCTGCCATTTGCATGTAAAGGAGGAGTTTGTTGTACTTGTAAGGCTAAGCTCCTAGAAGGGGAAGTTGATATGCTTCGTAATTACGGTCTAGAAGCTGAAGAAATCGAAGCAGGATTCATATTAACCTGTCAGTCATTTCCTAAAAGTGCTCATATTAGCGTTGATTTTGATCAATAAGCTCATTTAAACGTTGTAATATCATCTAATAAAAATGCTCGAATGAAAGACCTAGAATTATTAAACAAAGAATTTCAAGATCGGATAGATCTGGATGAAAGAATCGAAGCAAAAGATTGGATGCCTGAAGAATATAGAAAAACCCTAATTCGTCAAATATCTCAGCATGCTCACTCGGAAATAGTGGGTATGTTGCCCGAAGGAAATTGGATTACCCGCGCTCCAAGTTTAAAACGAAAAGCCATTCTTCTTTCCAAGGTTCAAGACGAAGCAGGTCATGGCTTATATCTTTATTCCGCCACAGAAACGCTTGGTATTGCAAGGGAAACATTAATAAATGACCTTAATTCTGGCAAAGCAAAGTATTCAAGCATATTTAATTATCCTACTATAAGTTGGGCGGATATGGGTGCTATAGGATGGTTGGTAGATGGTGCAGCCATTGTCAATCAAGTGGCCTTGTGTCGCACATCTTACGGACCATACGGTCGTGCAATGGTTCGTATTTGCAAAGAAGAAAGTTTTCACCAAAGACAGGGTTTTGAAATTCTACTTACGCTATGTAACGGTACTGAAATTCAAAAAGAAATGGCACAGAATTCACTCAACAGATGGTGGTGGCCTTCATTAATGATGTTTGGTCCTTCAGATAAAGAATCTCCTAACACTGCTCAAAGTTTAGCTTGGAGAGTAAAGCGTTTCACGAATGATGAATTGCGTCAAAAGTTCGTAGATATGTCTGTTCCACAAGCTGAAATTCTTGGTTTAAAAATTCCTGATGACAAGCTTAAATGGAATGAAGAAAGAGCACATTATGATTTTGGTGAAATTGATTGGGAAGAATTCTATAATGTAGTAAAGGGCAACGGACCTTGTAACAAACAAAGATTACAAGCTAGAAACAAAGCACACGAAGATGGTCAATGGGTGCGCGACGCAGCAATGGCTCATGCAGAAAAAAGAAACAGAAAAATTGCTTAAATAAATCAGGTATGAAAGATTGGCCTTTATATGAAATATTTATCCGCAGCAAAAACGGACTCGATCACAAACATGTAGGAAGTCTTCATGCTGCTGATGCTCAAATGGCGATTGAGAATGCAAGAGATGTGTATTCAAGGCGTCAGGAAGGAATTAGCATATGGGCTGTTGAATCGAACCATATCACTGCATCTGATCCTGGTGATAAAGAAGCACTTTTTGAACCTGCAGAAGATAAAATATACCGACACCCGACCTTTTATAATCTTCCGAAGGAATTAGAACACATGTAATAAGATGAATCAGTCCTTATTAAATTATGTATTAAGTATTGCAGATTCATCCTTGATTCTTGGACAAAGATTAGGTGAATGGTGTGGACACGGACCCATTCTCGAACAAGATATTGCTATGACGAATATTTCATTGGATTATGTTGGCAGAGCAAGATTACTTTATCAATATGCAACTGAATTAGAAGGTTTAGGAAGGACAGAAGACGATTTGGCTTTTCTAAGAGAAGAAATGGAATTTAAAAATCTTTTGCTGACAGAACACCGTAATATCGATTTTGGATATACTGTTGCAAGACAATTTCTTTTAGATGCTTATTTTGTTCCTTTCTTTGAAGCATTGTCAAAATCTATTGATCAAAGACTCGCACACATTGCTGAGAAATCATTAAAAGAATCTCATTATCATTATCGGTGGAGCAGTGAATGGATGATAAGACTAGGGGATGGAACAGAAGAAAGTCACAACAGAATTCAAAATGCTGTAAATGGGCTTTGGGAATTTACTGGCGAAATGTTTATAATTACAGATTATGAACAACAGCTAATTGATGATCATATCATTCCTAATTTAGAGGAAATAAAGTCCATCTGGGATCAATCGATTAATTCAGTATTCAGCGAAGCGACAATTAGTAGACCAAAAGATACCTGGTTTCAGAAAGGAGGAAAAACTGGACAGCACACTGAACAATTGGGATTCATTCTTGCAGACATGCAATATTTACAACGCACTTATCCAGGAATGGAATGGTAAATTATGCCCATAGATTATAAAAAACTTTTTCCTCAAGAAACTGAAGAACAAAATTTAAAAATTGTTCTTCCTTCCAAAATTTCTTCCATACAAGATGTAGAACTCATTTTATCGCAAGTTACAGATCCAGAAATTCCTGTGATCAACATTGTTGAATTAGGCATACTTCGAAGAGTTAAAAAAGTAAATGATATCTTCGAAATCGAAATTACTCCGACTTACGTTGGATGTCCTGCAATGGGTTTGATCGAAATGAATATTAAATCTATCTTAGATACCTACCAAGGGATGAAATATAAAATTATAACAAAATTGTCTCCACCTTGGACAACTGCTTGGTTAAGCGAACAAGGAAAACTAAAATTAAAAAAATACGGTATTGCTCCACCTTTGGAGCAGAAAAGAATTCAGAAATTATTTGAGGGACAAGGACAAATTGCTTGTCCTCGATGTAATTCTGTTTATACATCTTTGATTAGTGAATTCGGATCTACAGCCTGCAAATCAATGTATAAATGCAATGATTGTCTTGAGGCTTTTGATTATTTCAAATGCCATTGAATACTTTAATTCGAATGAACATAAATAATTCTGAACAAGGTAATCTATAGAATTTAAGTTAGCAAATTTTATCTTCTCACCTTTTTTGGAATTTTTTCATTGATCATGGTTTGTAAATTATTTTCCTGACAATAGTCTTGAATGGTTATAAGAAATTGTTCTCCGTATTTCTTTATCTTGAATTCCCCAAATCCAGAAATTTTGTTCATATCTTCCAAAGTTAATGGTAAATATTGTGCTAATTCCTGAAGTGTAGCATCGGAAAAGATTAAATACGGCGGCACCTTCTCTATTTGTGCCAATCGCGTTCTAACAACTTTAAGACTTGCAAAAAGTGATCCCTGAACAGCAACTGAATTTGGAATGCCAGATTGAACGTGACTTTTTGCTTCAGCTTCTTTCAACCGAATAACAACTTGTTCTTTATTAAACAATACATAATTCGTTCGCGAATCTAGTTTCAATAATGGATATTCCCCAT
>JBDSHL010000003.1:0-3506 GCA_039918515.1 Saprospiraceae bacterium
AAATATGTACAACCAAATTTATTTGGTTGGTTATCTCCTAAATTGCAATCAATGAACAAATAAAAATCTAGGTTTCATTTTAACGCTTTGATTTTATATTTTTTAAAAGTGATAAAATTTATTAACAACTCTATATTTAATATAATATATTTTGTTATCAATTTTAATCCGAATGAATAATCTCATTGTGTAGAAATGAAAGTACTCTAGGTATTTACTGAGACGAGTTTCTAAAATTATTACCATAAAAAAAGCCATCTGTCAGCATACAGATGGCCATTGTTGTTAAACCACGTAAATTATATTCTATTTGCTAAAGCTTTGCTAAATATGTCTTTATTTCATCTAAGGTTGTGACTTCACATTTTATTTTAGTTATTTCATCTATTTCTATCTTTTTGTCAAAGTGCCCAAGATAGTAATTCGTTTTGCCCTTGCCGATTAGAATATAGATTACTTCTTCACCAACTGGCAATGGATGAAAACAGATAGCTTTATCCATACTGCAACATGGAGAAAGAACAATGTTTAAATGTTTAAAAACACAGTAAGCAGTTATATCAATGACATCACCATTAGGCGCTATATCTGGTTCAAGGCATGGTTTTGTAGAGTTAATGCTTGGATTCTCTATGAAATAATCACAATTAACCCAATGTAGTCTTTCTGGGAAACATTGAATTCCGATAGCATATCCTTGTAAAGAATCAACTTTCCACTCTGATCTGAAAACATTATTTTGAACATTTGAATTGTCGTCGGCCTCTGTCCAATTAACACCAAAATCTGTTTCCTTCCCATAGAACATTTCCATTTTTGAAGATGTAGTTTTGTTTGTTGGAATTTGAATTTTGTACTTTGAGCCTGAAGCTAATTCTAATTCTTTGTCACCATAGAAAGCTTGAATGTAGAACATTCCAGCAGATTCAAGAATTTTATCATCGGAGTTGGTTGTAGTTCCATTAGCCAGCATTTCATTTTTGTGGAGAATTTTTTTAACCACTACTTTAACTATTTTCGAACCAATTAATGAACCATTCAGTACAAAACTATTGGGTTCAAAAGTTATCCTTGAATTATCACTAAAGGTATATACTTTGCCCTTAGAAGCATCGAACTCGAAGGTTGATGCTGTTGTATTGAGATCTTTAAGTTTCGTACTTGTATTAAGATAATTAATATCAATTATATTTGAAGTTATTATAATATCATTAATATCCCGGCAAGACCAGAATCCTGATAATATAATAATTGTTGAGATAATTTTAGATATGTTCATTTTCATTTCTTTCTTTTGATACTTTTATGACTAGACTGTATAATTATTTGTTGCCTGTTATTTAAAAATTATATTTTAACCCGACTTTTATATTCATGGACCAATATTTCTGATCAATATTATAAGCATTTTTATTAAATGGGTTGATGTAGTACTGTATTCCAGGTTCAATAAAAAGGTTGGTTCTTTGATACAAGGGTAGAAGATACTGAACATTGAAAAATGCACTTAGACCTATTTGAGTTTTATAAATTTCGAACCCTGTATTTTTATTTGTAGTAAATATTCGATGAAGATTAACGCTATCGAGTACTGCTCCTTTATGCCAAGAATACAAATTAATTCCAATGCCGACTTGTGGAGTTATTTTGCCTGTACCAAGTCTAAGGTCATATCCAACCGAGATAGGAAGGTAGAACAGATTGTGATAATTGTGAATCTTGACTATTTGCTTTCCATATATCGTATCTAATCTTATTAAAATATCGTTTTTATATACTTTAATAACATCGAAATAATTGGAATTATTGTAATGCATCTGCTCATAGATTGATTGGAATTCTATTCCTGTTCTTATAGTAAATTTATTAATTTGCATACCCAAGCGTAAACCTGCAATAGAAGAAATTTGAGAAGATTCTGAAGTTTTTCTAAAGTTAAGTAGAGCAAGTTTTTCTGGGTTGGTAGCCTTCAATGTATAAGGGGCAAACATAGGTCCTACATAAATTTCGGCAAAGAAACTTTTTCTATTTTTATTGGAAAAGCTGTAACAATCACTGGCTATTAATGTGACTTTAGGATTCGTAGATTGAAGTTTTAGTGAATTTATATCTCTAAGCGTTAATAAATTAGTTTCTGAAGGTGTTGTAGTTAGGAGGCTTTTTAATTTTTGATTAGCAGGTCGTTCGACACTTGAATTGATGGGACTATTTATAATAGTTTCTATGTCAGTTGATGTGTTTTTAGAAATAATTTTATCAACATTATTTATATTTTTCTGAGCTTGAATACTATTTCGTAATTTTAAATTTGTATTTTGATTTAAGACAAATGTTTTGTTTGTTAAATTTGTATTTAATTTATTTTCTTTTGGATTTGATGGGGTTTCTAAAGGAGTATTTAAAGAATTATTGACAAGTGAATTTTTATTTTCTAGGGAACCATATTTGTTTACAATCGGTGAAGAATTTAAATTGGATTTATTTAATTGAGTCGATACGAAGAAATTCATTCCTATGCTGGCAATGACTAAAAACAATAAGGATAGAATCCAAAAGAAATATCTCGAAATGGATTTTGGTTTTGGAAGATGGGGTTTTACATTCTGCCAAATATATTCTGGAACAACGGGATTGTTATAAACATTCTTCTCAATTAAATAATCTTTCCAATCTTTTTTCATAACATATGTTTTAATTTAGGGTGTAGGAGTTCAATTCTTTTTGCTAAATAATTTTTCGCTTTAAATACCTGAGATCTGCAGGTTGATTCAGTAACATGTAATAACTCTGACATTTCTTCATAGGAGAATCCCTCAACGATATTCATCGTGAATGCAGTGCGGTATCCAATTGGCATAGTTGAAATAAGCGTTTGAATCTCTTCATAGCCCAATTGGGATAAAATATCTGGATCAACAGCTCTTTCATGAAATTCATCTAATCCGGATACAGTATGCAGATTATAGGCCGTTTTTTGCTTGGTAAGGCAAGTATTAATCATAATTCGTCGAATCCAAGCTCCGAGAGGACCAGTCGATTTCCAAGTATGAAGATTTTGAAAAATCTTGATAAAAGCTTCTTGAAGATTGTCTTCTGCTTCGAAATGATTATCCGAATAACGCATACACAATCCTAACATGGGACTTGAATAGAGGTCAAATAATTGCTTACAGGCAAATTCTTCCCCGGAAAGGCAACGTTTAACTAAGCTTAGCTCCTCCATTCGATCTTATGACTTTCAAAGTTAAGATTTTGTTGCCTATTTACCCTGTTTATTGTCTATCAACAGGTAGATCTTATTGCAAAACTCTAAAGTATACGATTTGTAAATTAGATTCGAATCCATTTAATGTTGCAAATATATTTTGATTTCACTTGTAACATGTTTAATATCAATTGTTTATATAGTATATCTAATTAACATGTTAAGTCAATTTGATTTTTGAATGATGTCAATGGTTTATAAATCTTATCTCTTCCTAAATGAAAAGACCGGCTGGCATAAC
>JBDSHL010000004.1:0-1910 GCA_039918515.1 Saprospiraceae bacterium
GTAGAATCAATCACTGCGGATTATGAGAATGTTCGAATTCAAAGATTGAAAAGAAGCCAAACTAAGGAAAAAATTTCTTTGGAAGTAGCAAGAAAGAATAAGTATAAAATAAATTGGAATAAAAGCCATATTTATAAACCCAAGCAATTGGGAATCCAAGTATTAAATCTCGATCTTTCTATTTTAAGAAATTATATTGACTGGACTCCTTTCTTTCAATCTTGGGAACTTGCGGGAAAATATCCTCAGATATTAAAAGATGAAATTGTAGGAATAGAAGCACAAAAATTATTTGATGATGCCAACCAAATGTTGGATAAAATTATTTCGGAAAAATCCATTCAAGCTAAGGCCATTGTAGGAATATTTGGTGCCAATTCTGTTGGAGATGATATTGTCATTTACAATGAGAATAAACAGGAAATTGAAAAACTACTTAATCTCAGACAGCAGATAAAAAAATCAGCTAGCCAGGCCAATTTTTGTTTGAGTGATTTTATTGCACCGATAGATTCTGGCTTAAAGGATTACTTGGGTTCTTTTGCAGTTTCTTCGGGATTCGGAGTAGATGAATTGGTTAAAGGATATGAAGCAAATCACGACGATTATCAAGCGATCTTAGTAAAGGCGATTGCAGATAGAATGGCTGAAGCAGGTGCAGAGTATATTCATTATCTTGTAAGAACTTCAATCTGGAGCTATCAAAAAGAAGAAAAATTGACCAATGATGATTTGATTCATGAAAAATATCAGGGAATACGCCCTGCTCCTGGCTATCCAGCTTGTCCAGATCATACCGAAAAAGATAAACTCTGGAAATTATTAAATGTAGAAGAAAACATAGGGATTACTTTAACAGAAAGCAAAGCGATGTATCCTGCAGCTTCTGTAAGTGGTTGGTATTTCGCACATCCAGAATCGAAATACTTTGGAATTTCGGAAATTGAAGATGACCAATTGAAGGATTATGCAGAACGCAAGAAGTGGAATTTAACGACGGTTAAGAAGTGGCTGGGGCCTTTAATAAATTAAGTAAGATTATAAAAAATATATTTGAATACGGGATTAAATCATTTCATATCTGCAAATTTCAAAATACCCTCAACCAATAAATCAAGTTCAATAAAGGCTGTATACACGTTAGGTGTAATTCGAACTCCATGAATGTTCTCCCAGTCAATTCCAACAGCGTGAATTTTATATTCTGAGAATAAATAATCTGCCAATTGTGCAGTCGTTTTTCCCTCTACGAAAACATTGGCAATGGCTCCACTATTTTCCTTAGAAAGTGGTGAAATTATTTTTACTTTAGGATGTTTGATCACTTTTTCAGTCCAATAGGTTTTTAATTCAAATAAGCGATTGAATTTTTTTTCTGCACCAATCATTTCAAAAAATTCAATGGCATGTCCTATTGATTGTTCAATGGCAAATGATCGGGTTCCAAGACTTTCAAATTTTCTTATATCTGAACTATCAGAATCTGCTGTTGCTAATAAAGGATATAAATTAGATATTTTTTCCTTTCTTACATATAATAACCCTGATCCAATTGGGGCGCTTAACCATTTATGGAGACTGGTACCTAAATAATCGCAATTGAGATCGGGGATTTTATATGGAAAATGTGCAAACGAATGTGCTGCATCTACCAACACTTCGATATTTCTCTTTTTAGCTTCATCTGCAATTTCTTTAGCAGGTAATAATTGACCATTCCAATTTATGACATGGGTAATGTGTACGACTTTTGTTTTATCGGTAAATTGTTCGACATAAGCATCGACTATTTTTTTCTTATTCTCAATAGGAAATTCAAAATTGATCCATTTCAATACAATGCCATCCCTTTTTTCTCTTTGTTTCCAGGCATTAATCATATTAGGATAATCTTGTTTGGTTAATACAAT
>JBDSHL010000005.1:0-3388 GCA_039918515.1 Saprospiraceae bacterium
GCAACTCCTCCCAGATTCGCAATTCCTTTATTGTTGAACCCTGACAGGCATATTTGGATATTTCCATTAAATGATTTGTAATTAGATTTCAAATAATTTAAATCTAAGTTAGAAGAAATGTGTTTGAATCCGTCTGGAGTGATATTGATTATAATTTCAGATAAACTAATTTGAATTTCTTCTCTTCTGTAAATGGTATTTATTTGATTAAACAAGTTAGTTATGTAGTTGGTAACTAGTTGTGGATTTTTATTGAATTTCAAATACAGATCATAATCAGCTCTTACACTTATCTTAGCTCTCTTGCAACTTTCTTTTGTTCTACTTTTGAGATCACTTTTATTGTCGATATAATGTAACCAATCATCAGTTCCACATTCGAAAGCGTGTGTTTGATTTCTTAAATTTTTATCAAAATGAATAAAGATTCCTTGGTCAACAGTGCTTTCTGAATGAATCAAATATTGATTGTCTGAAGAAGTGTACATTAATCCTTGAATTTGATCTCCAACAATACTCATTGAAATAGAGGAATTCGGTTCATTGTTTATTGACCCTTGAAAATGAGTGCCTTTATCAATGGTGATTTGTGTAATCCCTTCATTAGATTCCGTAAAACATTTAAAGTCATTTTCAAAGAAGTCATTGGGGTTTAGTTTTATATCACTTGGTTTTCCAAGGGTTAAGTTTATATGGCTTTTAATTATTTGTTTGGAATTGTTTTTAAGTGTTAATAGTTCAGATTGAGTCATTAAGCAAGTAATTGAATTGTTGCTTATATTTTCAATGGATTTCCCAAGACTTATATTCACTGGTGTCTCTTCTTGGATTTCAGTCTTTAAGTCTTCGCTTTGGATTACTTGTGAGTATGCAGAAATGCATATAGAACTAAGCAGTATAAGAGTTAATTTTGTAGGGAATATGACTTTAAAAATTGTTCTTCCCAATCTTAGGAATTCAGTTTCTGGTTTGCACATATTATTAGAAATAATGGAATGAATAGAAAATATCAAGAATTGTGCCAGATTCTAACGTCTTCTCTTCAGTCAGTATATAATTCTGAAAAAATTATTAATTTAGCTAATTTTATATATAAATCTGAATATTTTAAGAATTTAATTTCAAATGATTTAGTAAGTTTGGAAAGTGAATTGTTATTAATTGTGCAGGATTTGAAATCTGGGAGACCAATTCAATATGCTCTCGGAGAGTCTTATTTTATGAATCTCATCCTATATGTAGATGAAAGGGTCTTAATTCCAAGACCAGAAACTGAAGAGTTGGTCCATCGCTGTTTAGCAGATAATAAGTTAATGGATAGTGCCAAAATCTTAGAAGTTGGGACCGGGTCTGGTGCTATTGCCATTCAAATGTATAAGAGTCGTGCAAATTGGATTATTACTGCCCTAGATAATAGTATGGAAGCGCTAGAAGTTGCAGAAATGAATGCACTTAGATACCAATCCAAAATAAATTTTAGGCAAATTGATTTTCTCAATTGCTCTCACATTGATTCGAGTAAATTCGACATTATCATTTCTAATCCACCGTATATTTCAAGTATTGAATTGGGATTATTGTCTAAAGAGGTAATAGACTTTGAACCACATTCCGCTTTATTTGCAGAAGGACGAGATCCGGATATTTTTTATAAAAAGATTGCTGAATTCGGTCACAATAATTTATCTAGTAAAGGAGTAGTGTATTGTGAATTAAATGAATTTCGCGCTAAAGAAATTTTTGAAATTTTCAGGAATCAACACTATGGAATTATTGAAATTCACAAGGATCTTCAAGGAAAAGATAGAATACTAAAGGCCTCTTTTTAATTTTTTTATGCCGCAAAACTTATTTTCTAATCATCCTATATTTAAATCCTAAATAGGGTTTTATTCCATTTATGGGAGCATAAACTTCGTTAGCACTAAAATAGACGCTCGTTGGATCAACTGGGCTAATAATGGCCTGATGTTGTGTATAATTGGTAATATTCTCACATCCCGCATACAATTCCCAATTTTTAAGCGAATAGTTTAATTGCGACTGTAGGGTTAAATAGGATTTAGAATACTTGTCATGTTCATTAATTAAATTATAAGGGAAATAAGTCTTGTCAGGTAGTCTCATTCTTCCAACAAAATGTGAGGTAATATTCCAAGTTAATTTTTTATTAAGTAAAGTGTAATCTAATGAAAGTAATCCTCTCCATCTAGGTATCATTATCTGTTCTCTAAATCCAGATTTCAATTGTAGCTTGTTATCTTGAAAGCGAATTCCAATTTTCGCATTTAACTTAGGAGCTATCTCAGCAGCTAAACTTGAGCTTGCACTTAATGCTCTGGAATTGCCGACCAGAGAGTATAAGCTGGCTGTTGGTTTTGAAGGCTCATCGCTATCCAGATCAACTACAAGCTGTTTTTCAAATTGAGTGGCATATAGATCAATATTGAATTCTCCTTCCCTATCAAATATATGAGGTTTGCCAACTAAATTGACCCCATAATTCCAGGACGATTCATAATCAGGTATTGGGTAAGCAGAAAATTCTCGATTTGTAGTAAAAACATTAATGTTGTCACTTAATAATCTTATAAACCTATATCCTCTACCAACTGAAAATCTTGTGGTCCATTCTTCATTGATATTATATCGAAGACTGATTCTAGGTGTCCAGAACCATTTATTCAATTTGAGATATTCAATTCTTTGACTTGTGCTAATGATGAATTTCTTTTTATCCTCACAACTTGATTCTCCAAATTTATAATCATAGTCTACAAAAATACCTGGTGTTATTTCATTATAATAATAAGCTCTCGGGTCCCGGTTTGGTCTAAATAAATCTTCTTCAGCTTTGTTGTAATTAAAACTCGGACCAATGGTTAGATTATGTACGTCATCTTTAAAGTTGTGACTATAAATTAATTGTATTAAAGCATGTTGTTCCTTATTATTGATTAAGTTATTGCCTATTCTTCCATAAAATTCTGAATAAGATATATCATAAATTGATCCTGTATTTTGGTTGAGATTCTGAAATCCTACATAACCAAGATTGCCACTTAAGTTAAGATGATTTATGGTCTGATCAACAATATAACCATCTTGAATTTCCTTTTGTCCACCTTTCCGAGTATTGTGTAATGCTTGAAAGTTTATTTGACCTTCCCATTTCTTCCCATAGAATAAGTTTCTCCATAATCCATTAAGTAAATTGGATTCCGCATCATCATAAAAGCCATCATTGTTGTGATCTCTTTGACCTGAATGTCTAGAGTTGTGGAGATAAAGTCCATTGTGGAAATATTTATTCCATGATTTATTTAAATGAACGTTTGCTTCTAATCTTCCATGATAGTCTCCATATAAATTTACAAAAATTGGATCG
>JBDSHL010000006.1:0-4713 GCA_039918515.1 Saprospiraceae bacterium
GTTTCAATTAAGTCATGATACAGTAAGTATTGAAGAACCCTTAGAGATAATTCTTAAATACAAAGAAGGAACTTCTTATATATATAAAGTCTTATCCATAACCATGCGAACACCAGGACATGACCAAAATCTTGCTATTGGATTTCTATTTAATGAAGGGATCATTGACCGATATAGCGATATTCAAAATGTTGAATTTAGAATAAATTGTCACGATGACGATGTTACACAACAAACGATTGTACTTGAAATTTCAAAACATCTCGTACATAGAATAAAAGATATTGACAGACATTTTTATACCAGCTCTTCCTGTGGAGTATGTGGAAAGACCGCCATTGATCTCCTTGCAGCAAATGCTAAATATATCTTGACAAGAAAGGAAAATATTATTCATTATGACCTTCTATATTCGCTTCCTCAGAAGCTACGAGAAGCTCAAATTCAATTCGCCCAAACTGGAGGAATTCATGCCTGTGGAATTTTTAATCTTAAGGGAGAATTAGTGCAATATAGAGAAGACGTCGGACGCCATAATGCATTAGATAAATTAATTGGTTGGAGCCTTGAAGAAGTAAGACTGCCGTGGGATAATCATATATTGCTGCTAAGCGGAAGGGCAAGTTATGAATTAATTCACAAGGCAATCTGCATTGGTATTCCAGTAGTAGCCTCAGTTGGAGCACCAAGTAGCCTTGCTGTTCAATCCGCTGATAATTTTGGATTGTCCTTAATTGGTTTTTTAAGCAATAAAAAAATGAATATTTATGCTCATCCATATAGAATCAGTCTACCCTCTCCTTAATGATGAATGGGTTGATATTATGTGGTGGCCAAAGTAGTCGTTTGGGATTTGATAAATTAAATTTATTAAAAGACTTAATACCTATTTATCAATGGTGGTTAAACGAATTAAAGCCTTATTGTAATAAAGTATTTATCTCATGCAATATTGATCAAAAAATAAAATTCAACTTGCCAAATTGCTTATTAGATGAAATTCAACACAAAGGTCCATTAAGCGGCATAGTTCAAATGATAAAAATGGATTTTAAGCAAGCCATCTTAGTTGCAGCTTGTGATTTATGCTATATTACTTCTGATAATATCCAATACCTCGTTTCGGAAAGAAATATATTGAAGCATGGAACGGCAATAAAAAATCCTGAAACAAGTCAAGTATTTCCATTATTTGCAATTCTCGAACCCCAAATATTTCCAAGTATTCTAGTTGAATTCGAAACAGGACAACAATCTTTATTTTCAGTATTGAGCAGAGCGAATGTTCATATTCTTGATAAGTTTATAAATCTTAAAGGAATAAACTATCCAGAAGACTTTCGGAATTATCTTGAATCACTGGAAATTTAAATGTTTTGCATTTACAAGCAAATTTTTTTCGATTTTTTCATTTAAAGTTGTCCGGATTACGAGGATTAGTATCTTGTTTTCAACTTGGATGAAAAACGATACTTTAATGAGCATCAGGAAGTAATTCTGGATGAATCCATTATGGATTGTTAGGAATAATGACCTCAACTTTTTCACCAAAGTATTGGGCAAAGTGCTTCATGTCATTAGCCAAAGCCTCATTATTTGTAGCCTTTGCATAAGTATCGCAAAGAGCACGCAATGTCTGATACATAAATCGATCCATTTCTCCTACTTGCATATCCTTCGTCCAAAGATCTAATTTCAAAGTATCCTTCGATGCTTCTTCAAATATGGAAATCAAAATAGCTTTGACTTCCGTTTCACTGGCGTTATTGGATTCAGAAGAATACCACAATATCTTATCTGGCACATTGGTGTCATCAAGCGTTACTTGAATTTTTATTTCAGAAGAACGAGACATAAATTCTATTTATTTTGACTCAAAAGTATATATAATTCTACTTAATAAAAGTCTTTATACCATTTACTTTTTAGGAACATACAGAGAATAGATCTCACAGTTTTGACCTCCAAATATCCCTAAGCCATTTTCAATGTTGCCCTTAATTCTCACATAACTAGAGAATGGGCCTTGTCTTGTCCTACTAACTTCAAGAGTATTCCAAAATTCAAAATGAGGCTTATCAATATTGCACCACTTAACTCGAATGGTATCTCCTCTTTTGAAATATCCTGAATTGTCATTGAAGGTTTCTCCTGGAGGAACTGCTTTAGATAGAGTAAACTTAAATTTCTGCCCATCAAAGAAAAAATCATTGGTAACAGATCCAAAATTCGGAATCAGGTTCTCATTCATTCCAGCGGAAAAATATCGATAATAATCATTTCTTGCAGCCTTATCATCAATAATGCAGAACAACTGAGCAAAAGTATCATTTGACTTTCCTGGAATATCTTGAAACCAAAAAGAATCTAGTCGAACAATAGGCGGGATGGTAGTTGTTGATCTTACTGTATCTTGATTGACAATAATTTCTAATTGATATTTTTTATCGACCAGTATAGGAATATTTTTATTTAAATCGATATAAGCACAAAAATCAACCTTTACTGAATCACTGTTGAAACCAAAATTCTTTAATACTTCTTTCCTTATATCTGGTGGCAATTGACTTATACAAACTTCTTCTAACGGATAGGATATTTGGTCTACAACTACATGTACAGTCGCATTACTTACAAATAAATTATTCAATATACCAGTATCAAACTTCGCATAAAATCCAAGTGACTTTGTTAAAAAAAGATAAGGTGGCAATGCTTCGGATGACTGTTCTAAATAAGATTCAACCACATATTCAGGTTCATATCCGGTATTGGAAGGAATAACCTCTTCTTCACAAGATATTACACTTAGAATTATGAATAACCCAAATATAATTAATAAATTATTTTTCATTTTTAGTGTCATTATTTTTCTTGTTACTCCAACTAAAATTCCACGTAACGGAAGGAATTATTGTAAATATTGAAACTTTTACCGATTTAGCTTGAGCATTACCAGAGTAAATGTTTGAATCAAAATCTGTGTAAGTGAAGAAAGGGTTCTTTCTATTGTATAAATTATAAATTGAGAATGCCCAACTACTATGAAAATTTGATGCCTTAGTATCCTTGTTATCATACACAAATGCAATATCCATTCTGTGGTAATCCTCTAGTCGTTGACTATTCCTTGGACCATATTCCACATTTGGTCTAGCATCAATAATAAATAGACTTTTAATTGGAGTAAATGCCCTTCCTGTGCTATAAATAAAACTTGAACTCACATTCCATTTTTTACTCAATTGATAATTTGCGACAGCGGTAAAATCATGCGGTCTGTCATATACTGCGCGAAAGACTCTTCCATTCTCAATCTTGTCAAACCACCTTTCTGTTCTTGACAGTGTATATCCAAGCCACCCTGTAAGTGTTCCTTTTTTCTTTGCTATGAATAATTCTAATCCATAAGCTCTTCCTTTACCTGTAACAAATTCATTTTCAACTTCAGCAGAGAAATCTTCTATGTAACTTTCTTTGTAATCTAGTTGATGATGTAAATCCTTATAATATACTTCCATTGAAGTTTCTACTTCATCATTCAAGAAATTCCTATAATATCCGATAGAATATTGAATTCCAATTTGTGGCTTCACCAGTTGTGAACTTGGCACCCAAATGTCTGTTGGCAATGTACTGCCAGAATTACTTACAAGATGAATATATTGACTAGCTACTGTAACTCCACCTTTTAGGGATGAATTATCATTTAAGCCATAGTTAAATACTATTCTAGGCTCCGGCACAAAATAAGTTTTTACTATTTCTCCCTTCCCATAACTTTGAGTTACTCCTTTATAAGGACCAACTTGAATAAAATTAGACATACGAAGACCATAATTGATTCCAATATTTCTTCTTATTTTCCAATTGTCAAGAATATAAATTTCATTCTCATGACCGTTTTTTGGCTCTAATTTAGTGGCAAAGTTGACTTCTCCATTCGATGCATTTACTAAATTGGGAGTAAGGTGATGGTAGGTATATCTTAATCCAACTTTAATGTGATGTGAAGTATTTGGGTAATAGTCAAGATCGCTTTTAAAAGAATAATCTCTCACACCAGATTTCACTGTTACTGAAAAATCTTCTTGTGTTGCACTCAACTTAAAATTATAATTATTTGAAATAAGGGAAATATTTGAAAAAATATTTTTTGCGATTACGTGATTCCATCTTAATGTTCCTGTAGCATTTCCATACGGAAGATTTACATTAAACCCTCTATCACTATTATTAAAACTAAAAACATCTCTCCCGAAATAACCACTTAAGTAAATTCTATCTTTATCAGATAGCCTATAATTAATTTTTGTGTTCAAATCATAAAAGTAATAGTTCGTTCCTGCAAAATTAGTCTTTGAAATGAATGGCTGAGCAAGATCTAATGCATAAGTTCTTCTTCCAGATACAATGAATGATGATTTGTTTTTTGAAATAGGTCCTTGAACAGTCAATCTTGAAGAAATTATTCCTATACCACCATCAACTGAGAAGTTTTGATCATTTCCGTCTTTCATTTGAACATCAATAACAGAAGATATCCTACCGCCATATTCAGCCGGCATACTTCCCTTAATAAGAGTTGTATTTTTTATGGCATCTGAGTTAAATATACTAAAAAACCCAAGCAAATGGCCTGTATTATAGACAATAGCTTCATCCAAAAGAACAAGGTTTTGATCAGGCCCACCACCTCTAATATACAATCCT
>JBDSHL010000007.1:0-11984 GCA_039918515.1 Saprospiraceae bacterium
AAAAACATCAACCGACTGAATAGTTACAATTAATAAGGAATACCCCAAAAAGGGTTTCTTTGAGCTTGAATACTTTCTTTTATATGATTGGACAGAAGTGCATTATAATTTTTAATACTTGTTTTCTTACCCTTCTTTTTTGGAATTTTAATTGGAGTAGTAATTGAATTCAAAGCTATTTTAGTAGCTGTAATTATGGCACAACCATTATTTTTATCAACTTCAAGAATTAATCCTGGCAAACCATAATAATTTTCAGGTCCGAGTGATATTGGAATTTCAGAACTAAACCACACCACTACATTATAATTTTTAACAGAGTCAAACGTTTCGGCTTTCATGCAGACATAACCTGCAACTTCTTTAATTTCATTAAGAATCTTCCACTTAATTTTGGGCAAATCTTCATCGAATAAAAAAGACTTTCCTAAAAGTTCAATATTATCGAGTTTTCTTTTCTTCACATAATTGGTATGAACAATAAATTTCTCACGTCTCCAATTATATTCCTGTGACGGTAGATTATCTTTATCAATAGTGTAAATCGCCTGTTCATTATCATAAAGCAATATATAAGGCAGAGGCTCCGATTTGTCTCGCCCCCAAGTTAGTGAGATTCGATCTTTTTCTTCTTTCGACAGATAGGATTGTGATTGAGCGATCTTCGACCAACTTACTTTACGCTCATAATCAATTCTACTTGTTTGAGAAAATGAAAAAATAGGTAGAAAAAATATTACAACGGCAATTCTCATCATTAAAATATAAAATTAAAAGTACATCATTCCTCTTCTTCCCTGCTTGTCTAACTGTGATTTCATCCCACGCATATTGTATGTAAAACTCAATAGAGCATAACGCGCTAGTGAAAGAGTTTCAGACTGGACAATTCTAAATGAATTCACAGATTGTTGAATCCCAACTGTTTTATTAAAGAGATCATAAACACTAAACCTAATCTCTGCACGATTGTCTTTTAAAAACAATTTATATACGGAAAGATTTAATAAGGGAACTGTAATACTAAAATTATTAATACTATTCCTATACGAATTAATATTAAAACTCGAATTAAAAAAGAAAAGTCGTGGCAATTTAATATTCATTTCTGCATTTCCTCCAAGTGAAATAACTCTTGAAGAGTCTCGACTGATACTATTCGATTCTTGATCCGATATACGATAATTCCCATTTAGGAAGACCGTGAATGCTTCTGAAGGACTAATGTTTGATCTGAAATTAAAACCATGAGTAAATGTCTTAGGTTCATCTTCAATTGAATTTACCAAAGTTTTATCTTTTCTAAAGTTATAATTATATCCCAGATTAAAGGTGAGTTTATTTTTAATAATGGGGAAGCCATAATTTAAATTTGCATAAATAGAACTCGTGCCTTTTATATTTATGGGTTGTGTTGTACTTACTCGATTCACACTTATTGATTTTGAATAAATGATATCTACATCATTATAAGTGTATACTATTCTTGACCAAAGGTTGGTAAATTTTAGTCTGTCAAATTTTCTAAAACTAACACTAATATCACTACTTGATCGCGGTTGAAGTGCTGGATTTCCTACGGTAATAAATAATGAATTCGTATTATCAACAATGGGCAACAAGTCCCTAGAGTTCGGAGCACTCACATTTCTATTATAATCTATGCTAGCTTCCATCCCATTAGATAATTCATATTCTAATTCAACATTTGGAATCCAATTTTGATATACTTTTCGACTTTCTAAAGGAATACTATCTTGTTTTGTTGAGTACGTGCTCTTTAGATAAATTTCTTGAAACGCTCCACCCAAAGTTATTCCGAGTCCTTCATAATTATAGGAAATACTTTGACCCAAACGATTATATCCATTGGTATTGTTATAATCACGACTTAGAAAATTATTTAAATGACTTTGATTATTTTCAATATCTGAAACCAATCTTGTGTAATCTGTTAGGCCATTATTGAAATTGTAGAATGTTCTAGCACTAATTCTTTTTCCGATTGGCTCATTCCACAATCCATTAACCTTAAAGGTATTCGTTGTTTGGTCTGTCTCAAATTTTTGGTTTAAATGTCCAATTGAATCTATCTGCATTGATAATCCATAAAAGCTATTTAAAGCTTCTGCTAAAGATGACTTTTTACTCTCCCCAATGATATAAGCACCTGACAAGCCCAGGCTTCTTCCTTTCTTTTTAAATTTTCTTCTGAAAATAATTGAATTTTGAGAATTTAAATTATCACTATTCGTGGTTGACTTACCAATTTGATCATTTTCCAAAACTTGATCAGGATTAAAACTATGTGAAACATTGTTTGTCAAATTATTTCTACTTCCTATAGATTGATTAGACTTAACTACAATACTATTAAAGGAATCAAGTTCTTGTTCAAGTCGAAATTCGACCCTATGACTCATCCTATTATTGTCCCGACTAGCCGTATCTAAGGTATTATATGGATTTTCAGAATATAAAAAATTCTGAGTCCGATAAGCATTAGAGTAAAGGTTATTCAGATCATAGAAATACATACTGCTGATCTTAGTTTTCTTATTGTCAAAGTTATAGTTTAGTCCAGCTGAAACTTTCTTTGGAAACCCATAATTATCACCACCGAAGAAATTATTCACAATTGAACTTTCGTCATCTTCTCCATCATCAAAATTATAAAACCTATAATTTGAACCATTTGAAAAACCAAAATCTCCATCGTCTCCCCAATTAAATGAGTTGCTTCCTTTAAAATCTTGATAATCATTCCACGACAATCCATTTCTACCGGTATTAGTTCCACTACCAATGATAGAAAACTGATGCTTCGAATTAAACTTATTATAATTTCCCTTAAGTTCTTTAGTATTTTCTGTTCCAATGGATGCAATAATTTTTCCAAAACCACCTTTCTTAAATTCATCTTTCAATTCTAAATTCATTGCTTTATCTGAATTTAATTTTTTCTGGCCAGTTAGTTTTTGTTCTTCTGTATAATCATTGAATACTTGGACTTTAGAAATTCCTTCTGCTGGAAGATTCTTTGTTGCAGCTTTTGGATCTCCCCCAAAAAAACTTTTCCCATCCACCGTAACCCTATTGACATTTTTTCCATCAGATGTAATGGCTCCTTGTTGATCAATTTCTAATCCAGGAAGTTTTCTTAATAAATCTTCTACCGTAGAACCAGCTGGAACTTTGAAGGTAGTTGCGTCATATTCAATAGTGTCCCCTTTAATGGTCATTGGAGCTTTTGCTGCTTTAATAACTACTTCAAAAAGCTCTTTTGAAATACCGACCATTGTAAGCTTGCCAAGATCAAAAATTTTAGATTTAGGGTCTATAATAATTTGTAAAGGCAAATAGGATACATAGTTAGATTTTAATAAATATGGTCTTTGAATAACATTTTTAAATAAAAATTGTCCTGCATCATCAGCCTGGCAGTATTCAATGAGTGTACTATCCGCTGGATCTAATAACATTACCGAAGCTAAAGAAAGTCCTACACCAGAAGTATCTACTATTTTGCCCTTAATATTGCAATAGTCTGTCTGAGCTTTTAAAGCAAGCCCACTTGTTATATAAAAAATCAATAAAATTCCTATTCTCATAAGTTATTATCTAATTAATGTCTGTTTTTGCAAAAATATTGTGATCTTTTAATCTTAATAACCTTTTTACAGCAATTTCAAGTGTTTCTTCTTTTTTCGCAAAGCAAAATCGTAAAATTTTCGGATCATATCCATCGTGATAAAAAGCAGAAATAGGGACACAAGCAACACCTATCTCACTGATTAATTTGATAGCTGAATCTTCATCTGAGTTTTCGCCTAAATGTTTGAAAGAGGCAAGTGTAAAATAGGATCCCATACAGGAGAGCATTTCCAAACCGACAGGTTGCAATATCTGATAGAAATAATCTCGTTTAGATTCATAAAATTTCGAAAGTGTTGAAAAGAAATGTGTATTGCTGTCCATGAATTTTGCAACCGCATATTGCGCAGGTGTATTTACAGAAAATACTGTAAATTGATGAAGTTTGCGAATTTCCTTCGTTAAATAATCAAGTGCAATGATATAACCTAATTTCCATCCTGTATTGTGCAAAGTTTTGCCAAGTGAGAAAACGACTATACTCCTCAGCATCAGATCAGAATTCCTTAAAGCGCTTTGATGAATCCTGTTATCATAAACCAATAAGTCATAAACTTCATCCCAGATAATTAAAATGTTTTTTTCTCGTGTTATTTTTTCAATTCTATCAATTTCATCTTTATTCAATATTGCACCTGAAGGATTATGTGGATTATTAATAATAATTAGTTTGATATTGTGTTCATTAATACAATTTTCAAATTCGTTCCAAGGAATTGAAAACGAAGGTTCTTTTAATCTAAGGTAAATAGGAACCCCGCCGTTAACCAGTACGGATGGAGCGTATGAATCATAAGCAGGTTCAAAAATCAATACTTTATCATTTGGCCTGATGAAACTACTTATTATGGAATAAATCGCTTGGGTTGCTCCGGCTGTAACTGTAATTTCTGTATCTACTTTAGCAGCATAATTGTAATCTCGAAAAATTCGTTCATTTATTTGTTCCCTTAACATCAAGAGTCCTGGCATTGGAGCATATTGATTAAAGCCATCCTTACTCCCCTGGTATAAATATTCTATTAGTTCATCTGGAGGCTGAAAATCAGGAAAGCCTTGTGCCAGATTCACCGCTTGATATTGAGTAGCTAAAGCAGTCATCCTGGCAAATACAGAAATTCCTAAATTAGGTAACTTTGAAATGACTC
Organism: Saprospiraceae bacterium; assembly: GCA_039918515.1. GTDB lineage: Bacteria > Bacteroidota > Bacteroidia > Chitinophagales > Saprospiraceae > Vicinibacter. The sequence goes on from JBDSHL010000007.1 coordinate 4,803, forward strand.
CTTTCTCTGATTTCTCAATCATAGTGCAAATATCACTAATTCACCTAAAAATAAATGTTTCTAAGTGTTAAGTTCTTCTAAAAATTTATTCCAAGAGCCTCCTTGACTTGCTTGATTTGCATTTGATTGATTCAAACCTTGCTTATAATGCTTTAATATAAAATCTTTCAATTCACTTTCGCTATTCTTATTCAAATAATAATTAAATATACAAGGATAAGATTCCAAAAATAATGAACCTGGATCTGTCTCCGAAAAACTAAAGTAAACTATAGGAAGACCGCTCAAACGGTATTCATGAAGCTTACTTGGCATACCTTCATATTCCATATTGGCAAAGCTTACTAAAATATTCGTTCGACAATATTCCTTCAATAATTCAGAACTACTAACTTGATCTTTAAAATGAACAAATTCACATTGGCTATAATTGTCAATTAGAAAGTTATATTGTCTTCCAATCAAATTTATTTCAATATTCATTCCTTTCAATTTTAAGCTTGCGGCAAGGTTATTCAAAATTTCTAGTTCCTTGCAAGCGGGACGAATCGGTAAATAAGTATTACCAAAATATCCAATGATCAATGAGTCACCTAAATTTGATTTTGCATTTGAAAAATTGACATTAGAACCATTTGGTATTACCCTTACCTTCTGTTCTATATTTTTAAAATTAATACAAAGATAGTCCTTCAATGATGACGCATTTACTATGATATAATCTGCTTTATAACAGACTAACTTTTCAAATTTATTACTTAAATATTTTTTCCACTTAGAATTTGAATGAGCTTCAAATCTATCTCCAATATCAGCAATCCAATAACATTGATTAAAATTGAACAATTTACATAACAATCCAATTAAGTGCGTTGAAATCGGATTAGAAATAGTCAATATTATATCTCCACGCTTTCTATACTTGAAGATATAAATGAAAAAATGAAAAAATGAATTGAATACAAATAAATCGGGCCATATTAATCTCCTTACCAAATTAAAAATCCATGACTTTTTGTGCTTAGAACTTGACAAATCGTTATTAAGCGACATTCCATGAATTCTGACATTATCCCGAGAATTAATATCTTCATTTAGGATTGGATTGCAGATATAAATATAATCAATTACATTAGAAATTTCATTTACCAAATTTTGAATTCTTATGCTTCTAGGATTGACTATTGGAAAGTGATATGGATTAAATATAACCAATCGCATCTTATTAATTTCTGTAAGCTTTAATAATATTCATTCTTGTCCAACCAGAATTAATTTTGTTTAATGCTGATTGATATGCATTATGACACAATTTAGAATAATCTCTAGAAGAAATACTTACAATCTCCTTTATAGTATGAGCTGCACCTTGCAAATCGTTCTCATCAATTATCCAAGAATTAAAATGACCGATTGCCAGATCAGGTATATCACAATGTTTAGTTGTAAATACTGGTTTCGAACATGAAATCGCATCTTTCAAAAACATAGGGCAACCTCCCTCTGTTTCATTGGTTTTTGATTTCATACTTAAGTTCACTCCAATGTGTGTATTACTCAATACAACCTGATAATCATTTGTTAAAAGTTTACTATTCAAGCTTACTTGCATCAATTTATTTTTACGAATACACAATTCTAGCTCTCTAAAGTAACTATGCTCCACTTGTTCTCCATAAAAATTAACCTTCAGAAGATTTTTTACACCAGACTTGCTAATTGCTTCCAATAAAAACAATTGTCCTTTTTTTTCGCTAAAGGTAGCTACTTGTAATAATTGACATGGCAGCATCCAAGGCTTAATTGAAGAATTCAAATTTCGATTATAATACATTTGTACAACATGAATTTGATCAGAAGAGATTAAATAAGAAATTAATAACTTCTTGCTATATGTACCTTCAACGATATAATGTACTCCCAATCTTGCAAATCTTCTATAAAAATCAAGTGTAATTGGGTTTCTGTATGGAAGATATTCATAATCAAAACCATATAAGGATATAAATATTTTACACTGGAGTTTTGGTATTAATTCATGAAACTTTATGGCTATATTACCAAAATGAAAATGAACAATATCTATAGATTTTTTTTTCACATAATTTAGTATCAAATCTTCATAGTAACTTTGCTTTAATCTAGTTTGTAGTTTTGAGAATATGCTAATTGGATATTCACATGACAAACCAAAATGCTCGATTCTTGGAAACTTACTTCTGCGATGTGAATAAAATAAACTCGCTAAATGATGTTCAACATCGGTATCGCTAGAAATCCATAAATCCTCAAGCCATTGCATTGTCTCAGATAAATAATAATCAAATACGTGTAATACTCTATAAGACATTCGCTCTTTTTTCCTTTCGCATTTTCATCCAAAGTAATATTGACACAAATCTCATTTTACTTTCAATAGATTTTGGTTCCAAATGAAGTATTAACTCAGATGAATCCAATTTCCTTATCAATGAATCCAACTGACTCTTGGTTCTCTTATAAATTATATAATTCTTTTTAATTCCTATGAAATCACACAAATAATTTAGCATTGAAGAAATTCGATATTTGATAAAGCACACATTAGATTTGATCATATTTATTGGCAATAAAGTCTTCTGCCAAATGATTTTCCTCAAAGGTTCAGGCATATGTTTATTTAAAGCTTCTAAGTAAAACTGACTATTAATTTGCAAATTATCATCTATTGAATAATTAATTTTTAACCAATTCATATTATAAAAAGGAATAAGGACCTTAAAATACTTTGTCATACTGTACAATTGAACCGCTGCAAGGTTAGAGATTTTTTGGAATGAAAGGTAAGGGTCAATACTTTTGATATTAAAATACTTATCCTCTACGAAATCTTCAATTGTACTAAAATTTAAAAATTTGTGGGCAATCTTATGCGATATTCTTTCATTTTTTTCATTAAGTCCACCATAAATTCCACCTCCATAAAATCCTGTGACAACCATACTCCATTGATTTGCAATTTGCTTATAAATATCTCCTTCATGAAAGTGAATAATTGGAACCAAGCCATCAGCTTGCCAAAATAACTCAAGTCGGTCAGAAAACCAATTATTAATATTCAAAAATATTGGATTCCACTTTATCTTTAATACTTTCGAAACCTTTTTCGCAATTAACATATCTAGAGATCCAGAAAACCCAAAAGTAAAGCTTTGGTAATTTTTTGTTACTTGATTCATGCAATAGGTAACCCATCTACTATCTAATCCACCACTCAAAGCTATTGCTGAATTTTGTTCAAAAAAATTTACTTTTGAAAACAAGGAGCTAAATTCCTTAATGTATAAGTCTATTAATTTTTCTTTTGACCATTCAGATTTACTAACTTCTTCCCAAGTCCAATAAGATGATTCAAGAATTACATTATTCTTACTGTTAAAACTGTAAATTTTTGCAGGTTCAGCTTTTCTTACATTTTTAAACCAAGTTCTACAGGAAATGAAATGCCCATTTTCATAATAATTCAATATGGAATCCCAATCCCATTCTAATGAGTCATCTTCGATAAATATAATTGACTTTAAATTATCTGTTATAATGCAATATTCCTCTAGCTCATACATAAATAATGGAAAATAACCTAATGGATCAGTAACTAAATGAATTAATCCTTTATGCTTATCAATAAGCAATATTGAAGAAATTCCATTTAAATGCTGAAATAAATTCATTATAACAGCAGGTTCCAAAATCAATTCATTTAAATGAATAGAATCCCATAACTTTTCAAATCCATTTAGGATAACAGGATTGCCAAGAATCATCATTAGGTAATCCTCATCTTCTCTTCTTTGTTCTAAATGATTAGGAAGGCGATTTGCCAGAAAACAAAGGTTATCTTCATAATATTCCACTAATTCAGAGTTAATGGTAAGAATATTTCTTAGTTTCTGAAGACGATCTTTGTCACGATTAATAAGAGCAATGTTATGCATTAGACTATTGTTAATCTAAACCAATTTGATACTCTTGTTCTTTCCAATACTAACAAACACAAAATAATCATAAAGATCGAAAGTGCTATGGACCAGATAAAATAGAATCCTAACCATTTGATACCAGATACACTGATAAAAAGGATAAAAAGGGTCAAATAAAATTGTGGTGAAAAATTTATCCATTCTACTTTCTTCAATTTAAAACATCGTCTAAGAAGCAAATAAACAGTTATCAATGAAAGGCAACTATAAACTATTCCAAAAATTAAAAATGAGTCAATGGATGATTTTAACCAATAGAATACTAAAATAAAAATATAATTAGCGATTAAGATAAATATATTCCAATGAAATATTCTTTTAGATTCCCCCAATGAAATCAAATAGCTAATTAATATATTACTCATTGCCTTAATGAATGCAATTGGAATCAAGTAACTTGCAAAATACACCAATTCTTGAAATTTTTCAGGATATGCCAATTTTATCAAATCAGTTCTGTATACCCAAAACAATAAATAAAAAATAAAAATAATATAAATGTAGCTAATTAGGCTATGGGAGATCAGCTCCGATGTGTCTTGTGAATTCTTATAAGCTTTAGAAATTACTGGAATAATTGCCTTGTTGAACAAAGGATTTATCTTAGCAAAAATCATATAACTAATTTCAGTCATAAGAATATATCCGCCTAAAGTTGAAAGTCCAAATAAACTAATTACAATAATCGAATCATACTGCCCCTGAATAAAACTTAATATCTGTGACCATACACTAAATTTACTTAGCGTGACGTGAGACTCATCTGATTCTGTTGTTGGTATTTCAATTACAGATTGCTTCTTTATTCCCAAAATAAAATAATAACACAATGAATAAAATATTAAAAATCTGAGTACAACACCAATCGTAAATATAATCATTGGCGGAAACCGAAAACACATTGTTAGTACAAATATCAATTCAATGGAATATGCAATAATCTGAGAAACCACTATTTCTCTTTGCTTAAAATCCACCGTTAATTTACACTGAGCATAAGATCCATAACCAATAATAAAAATAATTAAAAGACTATTTACAAGAATTACCCAGCCAATATCAGAAACAATATCAGTGAAACAAGCAATCAGTATGAATACACTTATCGAGCTCAGAATATACCATGATTGCTTATTAAAGAGAACTTTTACTAAGGATTTGTTGGATTCATGTTTTTGTATTATACTAAAAAACATTCCAGGGTCAAGACTATAAAGTGCGAATCTAAATACTATTTGAAATATAGCAAAAGCTCCTAGTTCTTTGTAAGGTAAAAATCGTCCCAAAAGTACAATTGTTACTAATTGAACGATACCAATATATAAAGTTGCTACAAGTTGCCATCTGAATATTTTATTGAAGAAATTACTATTCTCTTTCATCACCAATCATAATCTGGCAAAGCTAATTATTTTTATATATAAATGCATCATATCTTTGTAATTTTGTACTCTATGGAGAAGTTAAACTTCAATGTATCGGATGATATTTTTCTTAGTCATGAATGGTTGTCCCTATTGTGTAATAACTATGAATTAATAGAAGTACAACATAAAGATTCAAGTCTGGAAATTGCACTTAATAAAAGATCCAAATTAGGTATTCCATTCGGTTCGTGTGCTCCTTTCACCCCGTACAATTCAATAGTAAGACATCGGCATAATGAGATGACCGAATCTGTTAAATTTAATACTGAGATTCAACTTTTTTCTAAACTACTTTCACTCAAATTAAAATTTAAATCAATACAACTAAAATTTTCAAGTTCAACTTTAAATTTTCCTTTGGTAGGTGATAAAAGAATAATCTCTAAAATTGCCTACACTGAAATAATTTCATCTAACCAACCTATTGAAAAAATTTGGAATAGTTTTTCAAGTGAATTGAGAAATAATATTTTATTTGCTCAAAATAATTCCATTATTCAAGAAATCAAAGATCCTTCAATTGCAACTTCTTTCCTCATGAAAAATATCTATTATCAGAAAGAAGGACTAACGGAAACAATACTAAGCAATATTCTAAACAAATTCTGCCCAATTGGGCAAATTAAAATTTTTGGAGCATTTAATAAGACTGAACTTATTTCATGTTCCGCTTTTATTTTTTCTTCAAACACTTTATATTATTGGTTAAATTGCAATAAAAAAGATAATAATATCAGGGGAAGTCATTTAGCGTTGATTTGGAAAGGAATTCAAACGGCTATTACAAATAAATGCAATTTTAATTTTGAAGGTTCGAGCAAAATGGAATTAGTCAAAGTCTTTAAAAGTTTTGGTTCTCAGACACTCATATATCCAAATTGCTATGTTCACAACAATTGGCTGATTGGTTTTCTAAGCAAATTCATATAGTTATGGATTTGTTGAAATCAATAACCCAAGGTGAACTTGCAAGTCTTTTATGGTTAAAACAAGCACATATTGTCAGTAATTATAAAGGTTTTGCACACAGTAGAATCATGTATCTTCCTAGCTTTCTTGCGTGGAGGGCTCCTTATCCTGAAACGAGTGGTTATATAATAGAAAATTTTTTAGTTTTCAATAAGGGTATTGTCGATGATGGAATGCAAATTGCTTTAGACTCAGCTTATTGGCTATTGGATATTCAATCAGATAAGAATTACTATTATTCTGGTCTTAAAAAACTTAAACCAAGTTCATTTAATACAGCTCAAATAATATTTGGACTTAAAGAAGCATTTAATTTTACTTCTGATGTTAGATTCAAAAACGCATATATAAATGCAAAAGATTGGATACTGTCCGGAATTGATGATTCTGGGAAATGGACAAATGGCTTATACAAAGAGAATTATTTTGCTAGTTATTATTCACGCGCTATTTGGCCCTTATTACTTGTTTCAGATTCTCAGGATAAAATAATCTTAGAAAAATCACTCAATCATCTATGGCAGAAATCAAATGAATATTATTCTTTTACAGACCTCGGCTTTGAACTCAATAAATCCATTCTAACACATACTATTGCTTACGCTCTTGAAGGATTTCTTGAATCTTCAATCATTCTGAGAAATAATTCAATGACGAACAGATGTTTAGAAATATTAAAATTTGTAGCACACTTAATCCAACAAGAAAAGGCTTTACATGGAATTTATAATGATCAATGGAAGCACCTTTCAAATATGAAATGCGTT
>JBDSHL010000008.1:0-4703 GCA_039918515.1 Saprospiraceae bacterium
ACTCTTTCCAAATCTAAATTCTCAGATTTGAACTCTAAGGTCTTTTCAAGAACTAAACCCTTCGCAGAAAAATGCATTGGAACATCCAGATTAAAATCTATATTCAAAAGCTTACCATCATAAATAAAATCTTTGAAGTTAGATGTATTTCCTAATGGATTCGTAACTAATTGAAGAGCGTAATTTAACTTATCTGGCAATATATTAAAACATGCATTAATGTTCGAATTGGTCTTATCTAAATTTATATTAATTTTACTGCTAATTACAGGTGGAAATCCCATATTATCTTTAGCTCTTGGAATGGAAATTGGTTGATTGAAAATTGTTGAATTAAGTTTAATTTCATTCCCATTACGTGTATTCGAAGTTTTAATTTCTTTCACTCGGAATTCAACATCTGCTCCTATATTGTTTTCAACATTCACATTCATTCCAATATCTTCAAAAGCCACATTGCCATTTAGATCTTTAAAAAAATCTAAATCAACTGTCGACGGTCCAAAATCAAATATTTGATTGCCAAGATACCCAAGTGCATAGGCAGGTTTTAAATTTTTAAAACCAAGTTCAACTATAATATAATCAGCTTTCGAATAGGTTTTTTGAATTCCTGTAGAGTCAATACTTACTATAATGGTATTGGGAGTTGCATTGAAAGTATCTTTGTTGGATCCAGACAAGGTCCAATCATAGCCTGCAAAATCATATTCTTCATAAATATCGGATGGATTTGCAGGTGTTCCAGGAAGCAAATTTTTTACAATTTGAAATCCTTGTCCATTTTTTACTGCATCTGGAAGATTGTACTTAAATCTAAGTGTGTCATCAATTGTACTTCTTAATTTAAGATAGATTGTTCCGCTTTTAATTTTAGCAAACTTAAGTTGAACTTTTAGATCGTTCAAGTTAAAGTCCAAGTATTGTTCAATAATATTCTGAGCTGGCCATATTGCTGTTGCTTTGTTTGGTCTTAGGTCGTACACTTTCAACTTGGCAATAATCGAATTGCTAGTATCAATTAAAACAGGAACATTATTACTTCCAGGAGATGAAAAACTTAATACTTCAGCACTAATTTTAGCTCCTATAGTTTGTCCTGCAAGAGAATAGGTCTGAGATTCTGTAGTTTTTGATTTTATGAGTGGAAAATTTCCTACTGCTATCAAATTATTATTTGAAGTATTTCTCAATTCGAATTTAAGATCTGTTATATCAACTGGAAGATTATTTTCAAAAGAAATTTCAATTTTTCCATCATCCAAGGTCATTGATGTAAATAAGGTATCTATATTCAAATTAATTTTCGGAATAGAAAGAGGGCCGATGGCAGGAATTGGGAATACATTGCCATTTAGAGCGATTATTAACGCACCAACTGTTCCAGATTGTAAAGCGATTGCTCCCAATGTGAGCGGATAGTTGATATTGATATTAAATAATTTTAGAGAATCAATGGCAAATGATTTTGCAATCGTTGTATCACTAATCGCAATAAAAGAATCTACATTTATATTGTATAATGACCTATTAAATATTAAATGTACCAAATGTGCTGAATCAGATTGCACAGTACTATCACCGATCAAATCTTTAATTGAAAAAGAACTTTTGATCAGCGGAGTTAGAATGCCAACATCCCACCTTGGATTATCTTTTCTACATGACCATAAAAATTGACTAAGTATGGCAATAAGAAATAGTGTTTTTTTTAAGTGACTCATTAATTAGATTCTTTACAGTTAGTAAAAACCAAAGATATAACAATATATATAATTGTTTGAAATTAAACATATATGAATAAAACGCTTAAATTTGTCTAAGCATTGTAACTTACGCCTCCTATTTCATGAAAAAGTCTAATTCTTATACCGTAGGTGTCGTTGGTGCGGGTAGTTTCGGAACTACAATCTCTACTTTATTGGCACATAATACAGACGTGCTTATTTTTTCAAGGCGAAAAGAGGTCATTGACAGTATCAATCAAAAGAATTTACACTTAAACATAAAGCTTTCCGATAAGATAAAGGCTACAGGAGATATTGAAGAAATAACAAAGAATTGCCAGCTCATTTTTCCTGTCTTACCCTCTTCAAGTTTTAGGACAACGATGAAGTCGATGTCCCCCTATCTGACTCCTGGTCATATATTAATTCATGGCACTAAAGGGTTGGATATATCGGACATCGCTATAGATGACATTATGAAGCTCAATCTATCGAGTAAGCAAATTCACACCATGAGTTCTGTAATTAAGCAAGAAACCTCTGTATTGAGAATTGGCTGTCTAGCTGGACCCAATCTATATAAGGAAATACTTGAAGGCCAACCTACGGCCTGTGTTATTGCTAGTGAATATGATGAAGTCATCAAAATTGGCTCTGAATATCTTTCAAGTCGCTTTTTCTTTGTTTTTGGCTCTTATGATATGGTAGGTGCAGAAATGGCAGGGGCCTTAAAGAATATTATAGCAGTGGCATCTGGTTTGTTAGAAGGGAGAGGTCTTGGGAAAAACATTCAAGCCATGCTAATTACAAGAGGTTTGAGAGAATTGATAGAAATAGGCAAGGCTTATGGTGCCACTCATCGATCATTCCTGGGAGCAGCTGGAATTGGGGACTTAATAGCAACAGCTACAAGTAATAAGAGTCGGAATTTTACTTTTGGCTATAGATATGCCAAAGGAGAAAAAATGGACGATATTATACAGGATATGCAAGAGATAGTTGAAGGTATAAGAACGGTTCGAATAGCCCAGCAACTGGCTAGATATCATCACCTTAGAGTCCCTATAATTAGCATGATTTACAATGTGCTTTTTGATGGGATGGATGTACAGAAAGCCATTGATTTTCTAATGAGATATCCATATTTACCAGATGTTGATTTTCTATGATAGGTTAAACCCGCTTTATGCAATAGACTTTTTATTAAAGCCAAAATGACTTCAAATCTTAGTACTTCCTCGAATTTTTATCCTCACCATGGGGGTGACCATGATTGCGGTAAAAATTCTACGGGAGCACTAATCTTTATCGACCTTTTGACTTTCACTACAAAACTCTATTGCATAAATCGGGTTAGAATCTTGGAACTAATTTCCAACTAATTCAATTTATAGCTTAGTTATCTTAAATTTGCGAAAACTTTAAACAAAATATATGCCTACAAATATTTCTAGCCCAGCTGGTTTCGAAAAACCAAAGTCATTCTGGTCACGTCCTGAAGGGATTACGGGAAGCATCGTTCTTGGTGGCTTACTTCTTGGCGGTGGCGCTTTGCTCTACAAATTCTTGCCCTATCTGATATCACTTACTGGCAATTTGCTCTATTTATCGGGAATGCTCTTGGTTCTTGGAGCAATAATATATTTGGTTCTAGATCCGAGAATGAGGAATCTAATTGGCTATATGTATAAAAGTATAATGCGTTGGGTTACTGGAGTTTTTGTGAATATTGACCCGATTGGTATACTGAAAAGTTATATTGAAAGCCTACAAAGCAATCTTGCAAAGATGAGCGAACAAATCGGTGTTCTCAAAGGACAAATTCGAAAATTGCAAACCAATGTAGATGAAAATACCAAAGAAATAGAAAGCAACCTTCGTATGGCTGAAGTAGCACGCAAGCAAAATCAGGATTCTCAGATGGTTCTTGCCACTCGAAAAGCAGCAAGACTTCAAGAAACCAATGAAAAATACAATCATCTACTAAGCAAAATGGATATTCTTAGTAAGGTGCTTAGCAAGATGTACCAGAATTCAGAAATATTACTGGAGGATACTAAAGATCAGGTTAAGCTTAAGGAAGAAGAAAGAAAAGCCATTAGAGCTTCACACAGTGCAATGAAATCAGCGATGAATGTGATCTCTGGAAATGCTGATCAGAGAATGATATTTGACCAAGCCTTAGAACATATTGCAGATGATGTAGCCAGTAAAGTTGGAGAAATGGAAAGATTCATGGAATTATCTGAAAACTTTATGAGTTCTGTAGATTTGCAAAATGGAGTCTTCGAAGAAGAAGGCTTAAAAATGCTTCAGAATTATGAGGAGAAATCTAAGTTATTGTTGTTGGGTGGAAAGGATAGTGGAATGAAATTAAATTCACCTGCCCCTGAACGCAATGAAATCAATAAAGATTCAGGCAATTTTGAAGATTTTCTAAAGTCTTAAGACCTTTCATCCAATAAATTTATCGTTATAAGATCAAATTACTTTTGAACTGATTTGACCATTTCAACAATATTCATATTTGTAATTTGACCCTTATCCATATCAAACTTAATCAAAGTTCTTACTTTATGAAATCCAGATATACCTGAAGCTCCAGGATTTAAGTAAAGCAATTGATTTACCTTATCATAGGCTATTTTAAGTATATGACTATGTCCACACACCAAGATACCAGGTTTTAATTCTTTGATTAAATCTTTAACTTGAGGTGTGTAAGAAGCAAATTTTCCAGCAATATGAATGATTAGTATTTTGAAATTTTCTAATTCGAAAAATTGAAATTCAGGAACGGTTCTCCGCATCAATTGATCGTCAATATTTCCCCACACGGCTTTTAAAGAATGGACTGCTTGTAACTGATCATATATTTCAAAATTACCAATATCTCCAGCATGCCATATTTCATCACAATCCGCCAAATGATCAAAAATTTTCTGGTCAATAAATGAATGCGTGTCTGAGATTAAA
>JBDSHL010000009.1:0-6266 GCA_039918515.1 Saprospiraceae bacterium
GTATAAGCACCTAGTAACCTTTTTTTACTGTAGGGAACTTTTGACAAATATTTGATTTAACGGTAAATTGTGGGCAATAAAGCATTATTAACCATTGTGAATTATAATATCTGCCCAAATTTATCACTTATTTATATAAGTTATTTATATAATATGTATAAAGCTATTTATTAATAGATTAATCATTTAATTTAGTACTTATTTAATAACTTTATAATATGTTCCCTTTTTTCCTTGTTATTTCCTTAAAGCGACTGTAAATTTGCTTTTTATTAGGCCAAATTTTATTTTGTATTTAGAATATGAAATTGGTTAAGAAGGACATTCCAAAGTTTATTCTTTTTAATTAGTTAATATGGATATAATTTGAAGCCAAAGTAAAATATTGAATGCACAATTTACATTCAGTAGAGATTGTATTTTAATCAAAGAAATAGCTATTCAGGGAATGTTTCAAGAAATAGTATACAAAGAGAAAAAAATTGCAGTAATAGGATTAGGTTATGTTGGATTGCCATTAGCGCTTTTATTTGCAAGAAAGTATAAAGTAGTTGGATTTGATATTAATGAAAATCGAATTGCAATGCTTTGTAATCAAAAAGACCCTTCTCGTGAACTTACAGCGGAACAATTCGATAATGCAGATATTGAGTTTACAACCGATCCAGAAGTACTCAGAACAGCTTCATTTTTTATCGTTGCAGTTCCTACACCTGTTGATGAACACAAGGTGCCCGATCTTAGACCTGTTCTAAGTGCTAGTCATACTTTATCTAAAGTCTTGAAGAAGGGAGATTATGTCATATACGAATCAACAGTGTATCCTGGTTGTACAGAAGAAGATTGTCTGCCAATATTGGAAACAGGTTCAAATTTATCTCTTGGAAAAGATTTTAAAATTGGGTATTCTCCAGAGCGTATTAATCCAGGAGATAAAAAGAATACAGTAGAGAATATTTTAAAAATCGTTTCGGGAAGTGATGAGGAAGCATTACAAGAAATTGCTAGAGTCTATGATTCTGTAATTAAGAAGGGCGTTTTCAAAGCTGCTTCAATCAAAGTTGCAGAAGCCGCTAAAGTTATTGAGAACACGCAACGCGACTTGAACATATCATTCATGAATGAATTGGCCATTATTTTTGATAGGATGGGTATTAGTACAAGAGATGTATTGGAAGCAGCTGGAACAAAATGGAATTTTTTAAAATTTTATCCTGGATTAGTAGGTGGGCATTGCATTGGAGTTGATCCATATTATTTGTTACATAAATCACATGAATTGGGATATGATCCTTTAGTTATTTTAAGTGGACGAAGGGTGAATGATAAAATGCCTGAATTTATTTCAAAAAAATTGGTCCAAATAATAATAACCAAAGATAAAAATCCGGGTCTGTGTAAAATTCTCATTCTAGGAATTACTTTTAAAGAAAATGTTACAGATATTCGCAATTCCAAGGTGGCTGATTTATATGAAGAATTGAAGGCTTATTCAATGAAAGTGCATGTATCTGATTATATGGCTGATGCTGAAGAAGTCGATGAAGAATATGGAATCCATTTAACAGAAGTCCCTGATCAAGATTACGATGCAGTAATTGTAGCTGTTGCTCATGATCGATACATGAATATGAAGAGTGAAGACTTTATTAACATGATGAAATCTAAACCCATTCTAATCGACTTGAAAGGACTCTATGAACAAAATAATTCTAACATCCATTACTGGAGCTTATAATAAACAATGATTAAAATTGCAGTTGTAGGAACAGGATATGTTGGATTGGTAACAGGAACTTGTTTTGCAGAGACAGGACACCATGTAATATGTGTTGATAATAATCTGGAAAAGCTAAAACAATTAGAAGAAGGAAAAACGCCTATTTTTGAGCCGGGTTTGGATTTATTATTAGAAAGAAATACCAAACAACATAGATTAGAATTTACTTCGGATTTACAAAAAGCAGTTGATTTCGCACAGGTAATTTTTCTTGCATTACCTACACCACCTTCTGAAGATGGTTCAGCTGATTTGAAATATGTATTGCAAGTAGCGGAAGACCTTTCTTTATTGATTAAAAAATATACTATAATCGTAAATAAAAGTACAGTACCCATCGGAACTGCAGAATTGGTTAAAGAGAAACTTGCAAAGCATCTAGCACCGGAATTATTCGATGTAGTCTCTAATCCGGAATTTCTTAGAGAAGGTATAGCAGTTGAAGATTTTTTAAAACCAGATAGAGTAGTGCTTGGTTCAGATTCTGAAAAAGCACTAAAGTTAATGAAAGAATTATATGATCCATTTGTTAGGCAAGGAAACCCAATCTATGAAATGGATCTTCGCAGTGCGGAATTAACGAAATATGCTGCGAATGCCTATCTTGCTACTCGAATAAGTTTTATGAATGAAGTAGCTAATCTGTGCGAACTGACCGGAGCCAATGTGGATATGGTTCGTATTGGAATGGGTTCGGACACTAGAATAGGAAAGAGATTTTTGTTTCCCGGAGTAGGTTATGGAGGATCATGTTTTCCAAAAGACGTGAAGGCTTTGTACAATACTTCTTTAAAGCACAATTATTCTTTTGAAATATTGAATTCAGTAATGAAAGTCAATTCAAATCAAAAATTAATTCTTGCTGAAAAGATAAAAAAGTATTTCAACCAAGATCTTAATGGAAAAAAAATTGCCATTTGGGGACTAGCCTTTAAACCCAATACCGATGATATAAGGGATGCTCCTGCATTGGAGATCATTGAACAACTATTGTTGCAAGGAGCAAAGATTGTTGCACATGATCCTGAAGCTATGAATAATGTAAGATCAATAATCGGCAATAGAATTGAATTCAAAGAAGATATGTATGATGCATTAAAAGATGCTGATGCCTTGGCAATTATAACAGAATGGACTGTATTTAGATCGCCTGATTTTGATCAAATGAAAGGATTGATGAAAAATGCATTAATTTTCGACGGCAGAAATGTCTATGAATCAGCTAAAATGAAGAATTTGGGTTTTGAATATTTCAGTATAGGAAGAAAATAATTATGAGTCAAAAATTACAAATGGTTGATTTGGTCAGCCAGTACAACAAAATAAAAGATCAAATTGATCATGCCGTTCTTGATGTTATTGGGAAGGCAACATTTATCGGAGGCGATATTGTAAAATCTTTTAAAAATAATCTTGAGTCTTATTTAGATATCAAGCAAGTGATTCCATGTGCCAACGGAACAGATGCCTTGCAAATAGCCTTCATGGCATTGGATCTCAAACCAGGGGATGAAGTGATTGTTCCAGCGTTTACCTATGTAGCCACTGCAGAAGTTATTGCTTTGTTACATCTTAAACCAGTTCTTGTAGATGTGTACCTCGACGATTTTAACATTGATGTGAAAGGAATAAAAGAAGCCATTGGTCCACGAACGAAAGCCATTGTACCCGTTCACTTATTTGGTCAATGCGCTAATATGGAAGAAATTATGAAGATTGCGAATGAACATAATTTATACGTAGTAGAAGACAATGCACAAGCTATTGGTTCAGATTATTTTTATTCTAATGGAACGAAAGTAAAATCAGGAACTATTGGAGATATCGGTTGCACTTCTTTTTTTCCTTCCAAGAATTTAGGATGTTATGGAGATGGTGGCGCAATATTTACCAATGATGAAGAATTAGCCAAAAAAATTACCATGATTTCGAATCATGGACAATCGGTTCAATATTATCACGATGTTGTTGGAGTGAATAGTAGATTGGATACGATACAAGCCGCGGTTTTGAATATTAAATTGCAACATCTCAATGAATATGCGGATGCTAGAATTAAAGCAGCAGATTATTATGACAAAGCATTCGCAAATCATCCACACATCATTCCACCATTTAGAAATAATCAAAGTTCGCACGTATTCCATCAATACACTTTAAGAATCACAAATGGACAACGCGATGCTTTGAAAGAATTTCTTAGTTTAAATCAAATTCCATGTGCAATTTATTATCCATTACCATTGTACAAGCAAAAAGCATTCGCTCCTTTTTGTGATACCGTTAATTATCTTCCCATTACAGATCAGCTTTGTAAAGAAGTTATATCCTTGCCGATTCATACAGAATTAAGCTATGAATTGCAAGACATCATAATTAACAGCGTGCTTTCATTTTTCAAATAATGACAAAAGACCAAAATTATTTTGTACATCCCAGTTCTATCGTTGATGAGGATTGTGAAATAGGAGAGGGAACTAAAATCTGGCATTTCACACATATCATGAGTGGCTGTAAAATTGGTGCAAATTGTAATTTTGGACAGAACGTTGTGGTATCACCTGGCGTTATTCTCGGATCAAATGTTAAAGTGCAGAACAATGTTTCTATTTACACTGGAGTTGTTTGTGAAGACGATGTATTCCTAGGACCTTCAATGGTTTTTACCAATGTGATTAACCCTCGAAGTGCAATCAATCGCAAGAATGAATATTCACAAACGATTGTCAAAAAAGGTGCGACCATTGGAGCAAATGCAACCATTGTGTGCGGAAATAATATTGGACAATATGCATTCATTGGAGCCGGAGCTGTAGTAACGAAAGAAGTACCTGATTATGCTCTGGTAATTGGCAATCCAGCAAGACAGACCGGATGGATGAGCGAATATGGGCATAAATTAATTTTTAATAACGAAGGAATAGCCACTTGCCCTGAATCTCAATCACAATTTAAACTTTCGAATGGTAAAGTGAATAAAATATTATGAGTAAAAATTTCGCCTTAGTGGGTGCTGCAGGATATATTGCTCCTCGTCACATGAAAGCAATTAAAGAGACCAAGAATAATCTTGTTGCGGCCTATGATAAAAACGATTCTGTAGGAATAATCGACAGCTATTTTCCCGAAGCAGATTTTTTTACAGAATTTGAAAGATTTGATAGACATCTCGAAAAACTAAAACGTAAAAATCATTCAATTGATTATTTAAGCATTTGTTCGCCCAACTATTTGCACGATTCTCACATTAGATTTGGGTTGAGACTCGGTGCTCATGTTATTTGTGAAAAACCACTTGTGCTTAATCCATGGAATATCGAGGGCCTCCAAGAAATTGAACAAGAGACTGGGAAAAAAGTGAACTCCATTCTTCAATTGAGATTGCATCCTAAAGTGCTTGAAATGAAAAAGCAATTGGATGATGAAAAAAGAACAAAGAAAGTGGACGTTGATCTGGTATATATTACTTCAAGAGGTAAATGGTATTATACTTCCTGGAAAGGTGACCCCAAAAAATCTGGTGGAATTGCAACGAACATCGGTGTACATTTTTATGATTTGTTGGGATTTCTTTTTGGCAAGTTAGAAAAAAATATCGTACATGTTCAGACCCATGATCGTGTTGCAGGATATCTTGAATTTGAAAAAGCCAGAGTGAGATATTTTTTAAGTATAAATGAACAAACGCTCCCTAAGGAAATTCTTGAATCCAATAAAAAAACTTATCGCTCTTTATTGTTTGATGGTAAGGAATTCGAATTCAGTGATGGATTTGTAGACCTTCATACAGATTCTTATTACCAGATCCTAAAGGGAAATGGATTTGGTCTGGAAGAAGTCAAGATGTCCATTGAAACAGTACATGAGATAAGAAATGCTCAAGCCATTGGTTTGGTTGGAGATTATCATCCTTTTGCAGCAAAACCTTTGTCTACACATCCATTTGATTCAATCAGATAATTCTTTCTCTTAAATGAAAATAATAAGTATTGTAGGTGCTAGACCAAACTTTATGAAAGTTGCACCTTTGCATCGCGCTTTTTCATTGATGAAAGATAGGATAGAATCAAAAATCATTCACACAGGCCAACATTTCGATGAAAAAATGAGTCAGATTTTCTTTGAGCAATTGGAACTACCCGTGCCTGATTATTTCCTTGGAGTGGGACAGGGAACTCATTCAGAAATTACAGCTAACATAATGTTGGACCTTGAGCCCATATTGTTAAATGAAAAACCTGATCTATTGATTGTCGTAGGTGACGTTACTTCTACATTTGCTTCTGCTCTGGTGGCGCAACGCAACGGAATTAAAGTTGCACATGTTGAGGCAGGATTGCGGTCCTTCGATAGAGACATGCCCGAAGAAATAAATCGTATGTTGACCGATCAGATTTCTAATTATCTCTTTATTACGGAAGAATCTGCCATTCAAAATCTGAAGAACGAAAATATTCCGGATGCCAAAGTTTTTTTTGTTGGAAAC
>JBDSHL010000010.1:0-6830 GCA_039918515.1 Saprospiraceae bacterium
CCTTTCAATTAAAGAATTACCCTTCGAATATACTTCAATACAAGAGCCCGCGAAATGACTTACAATCTCTTTAGTCAATTCCATTCTAAATTGATTTCTGGGATTATCATCTGAATTTCGGAGAAATATCACACAATATTCTGCTTTATTTTCTCGCCATCCAACCAATTCATTATGGTTCATTTCAGGGAGGACATGGTGCCAACAAAGCCTTTTGGCATTCTCATTTATCTGTTGCCTAAATCTAACTGCAACGGGTTCGATTCTATCGGTAGAATAAATAATCGGTAGTTTATTATGAAGACTTGCCGCCAAATGCTTGGCTTTTTCTTGAATAGCCTCAGTTTCTTCCTTTAGCAGATTAATCGTATCCTCAAGTTCTTTTTTAAACTCAGAATCTATAAACCCTAACTTATTTAAAACAAATAATTGAGTGACGAGACTATAGCCTAAGCAAGCCCTTGGAGAACTCCAATGGTCTGGTAATTTTATATAATCTAAGTTGTTTGTCTCGGCAATCTCAATAAGTTTTCCGCCAGAAGCAATACATATTAGTTTTGCTCCTTTAGCTAGACATGATTCAATATTGGTTAAAGTTTCCTCTGTGTTCCCTGAATAACTAGATGCAATAACAATGCTTTCAGTATTGATATATGATGGAGATTCGTAAGTTTTATTGACTAAATATGGAATAGAACATCTTGATTTTATAAAGGAAGATACAAAATCTGCTCCTATTCCGGAACCACCCATTCCACTTACATACACCAGAGTAGCCTTAGCGTTCGGCTTATTAATCAGTGCACATTCGCCAATTTGAATGGCGTCTATAAGTTGGTCCGGAAAGCGTTTAACCATTTCTAACATACCTTTACCTTAGTTTTAATCTTGCAAAAGTAATATATTGAGTCAGCATAATGATATCGGAAAGCAAGGAGAACAAATTGCCTTAGATTATTTGATTGATACAAAGCAATTTATTATACTTGAAACCAATTGGAGATTCAGTAGAGCTGAGATTGATATCATTGCTAAAAATGAAGAAACTTTGATTTTTATTGAAGTCAAAACTCGTTCATATGATTATTACGGAAAACCTGAAGAATTTGTAAGCCGTAGAAAAGAAGAATTGGTTCAGGACGCTGCCAATGAATACATGAAGCAAGTAAATCACAATTGGGCGATACGTTTCGACATTATTTCCATTCTAATGAATAAGGATGGAACCCACAGCTTAGAACATTTTCAAGATGCTTGGTGGTAAATAGTTTTTTTCCACTAATAATTAGTTATCTTTAGACTTTGTGATTTATTTTTTGAACTGACTTTTATCATAAGTATACTTCCAGGAAGTATATAGTTTTCTAAATTCAATTTCTTCTTATTATAATTTCTCCACTTTTGTAGAATGGCTCCATTTAAATTTATTAATTCAATATCTAACTCTTGATTTTCTACATTGTCAAAAAGTATTAATTCATTGAAAACAGAATTGTATGATGCCAATTGAATATTATCTTTCTGTGTATTAAAGACCTTACTATTTAAGTCAGAATAAACCCAAAGTTCACTACCAGCTTCTTTTGTTTCTTTTGCAAAGAAAAGTTTGTTTTTAAAATAAATTAATGCTGGTTCATATATTATTGGCGAACTTGAAAATAGGCTTGTTAGCTTTCTATTTTGTTTACTCGAAATATCATATTCCCATAATTCAACTTCAGTTAAGCTTCTTAGATAATGAATTTTATTTCCATAATTGCCCATATTGAATACATTCAAAAACGTTTTTCCAATATCATTACTTACTTGTATCGTTCCTGAAAGACTACCATCTGTTTGCCATAGTTCCTTTTTAGTCGTTCCATCTAAAGTAAAAAATAAATTATCTTTAAATGATTTTAAATATTGCGTGCCGGATATATCTTTAATAAAAAGTGACTTTTGATTTGTAGTATCATAAGAATATAATTCTGTTCCTACATGCATAAAATAATATTTGCCACCTGCAAAAACATTTTTGAAATTTCCTAGATAACCTAAATCCTTAATTGCGGTAAGCGAAAGTATATAATTAATAAATTTTGTGGATCCGTTTTCCACTTTCTTTCCAAATATAAATATCTTGTTGCCAAGACCAATTGCATCATCAACATTTTCAAGATTAAGTCTAGACTTTATTGCGTCTTTAACGGTCATTGTTCCACTCACAGTACCATCGCAGATAATGGCTTCAGCTTGACTGATATTTGTGCTCTTGTCGGAAATAATTAATGATTCTCCAAATTTTGAATATTGAATAATCGAAGGAAATTGATCCGATTCGAATATTTTTTTTGTATTTGAAACAGTTCCATCTGAATACCAGATTTGATTCGGCTTATTACTAAAAGTATTAGATCTAATAAACAATATTCCATTACCACTCATCGAAACGATCTTATAATCATCGCCACCTTGGGTACTTAACAAATTCAGAATTGATCCAGAGGATTCATCATAACAATAAAGCGATTTGTGATCTCCATATCCTGTAAAGAATACTTTAGAGCTTGATACCGTAATTAACTTAACTTCAAAAATAGAATCATTAAATGGTAATGCTTCTACATGGCCAAGATTGCCATTCGTTCTATACATCACTGTTGAGAAATTTGGGCGTGCTTGAAAATACATAAATTTATCGGTCTGTGCATATTCGAAGCCATAATAATAAATACCATGGTCTGCTCCAGGCGCTAAATCTTTATGAATAACAATGTTTTGTGCATTATTTGCGCTGTTTATTAAAAATAGGCTAAGAATAGCTAATTTTATTTTCATACTATTGATTGATTTTTGTTTTCATAATTTCATACTGTTTAATCCAATCTTGTGGATTCAACTTTTTACAAAGCTCTGATATGAGTTGAAATGGAATGTCCTCCATTTTTTTAAAGCGCAAACAACTTTTGCCCATATCCAACTTTGTTTTGCACTGCTTTGTATATTCTTCAACAAACCATTTATTTAATGTAGTTGAAGCATAAAGTCCCATATGATATAATGCAATAAAGTTTTTTTGCGATGCAAGATTAATGAATGGAAGTGGAAGTTTCGGATCACAATGATAGCCTTCGGGATATAAACTATGCGGGACTACATAGCCAATCATTCCATAAGACATACATTCCTGAAATCCTTTCGGAAGATTTTTCAAAATGGTTTGGCGCAATTTTTCCATTGGAATTTTTCTTTCCTCTGGTAAGCTTTTCAAATAAGCTTCAACAGTTAGTTCCTTGGACTGCATGGCTATATAATTTTATAACGATGGTTCCAACTTCCTAATTCTCACACTCACTACTTTATATTCCGGACACTTGGCAATTTCATCACTGACATCTGAAGTTACAATATTCAACATCAATTCAGGAAAGTGGAAAGTTGTACTCAGTATTCCTGGCTTTACTTCATCGGTAATATGTACTCTTATTTTTACTTCTCCACGTGGAGATTCAATAATTATTTTTTCCCCTTCTTCGATATAATTGTGATAAGCATCCTCGGGACTTATCATTAGAATGTCTTCAGAGATAATATCATTGTTTCCGGTACGTCGTGTCATGGTGCCTGCATTGTAATGTTCCAATACTCTGTTGGTCGTTAGAATAAATGGAAACTCTTCGGCGTGTTCAATAATTTCAGGAGATTCGACATATTCTTTGAATACAAATTTTCCTTTTCCTCTTTTGAATTCATTGACGTGAAGAATTTTGGTATCTGTTCCATCGGCTAACACAGGCCATTGCTTACCATTGTCGCCAAGTGTATCCCAAGTAACTCCAGCGAAAAAAGGTACGATTTGTGAAATTTCTTCTAGTAACGGTTTGGCAGCATAATCTACTTGCTTATATCCCATTCTGTTCATAAGGTCAATTGTAATCTGTCCGTCAGCTTTTGATTCTCCAATGGGTTCAACAACTTTTTGTACTTTTTGAATTCTTCTTTCACCATTGGTGAATGTTCCTTCTTTCTCGAAAAAACTAGCTCCAGGCAAAACCACATGTGCGTACTTTGCGGTTTCTGTCATAAACAATTCCTGAACAATCAATAATTCTAAGGACTCTAATGCTTGAATAACTTTATTGGTATTGGGATCAGACTGCGCCATGTCTTCACCAACAACATACAAAGCTTTAAAATTTCCGGCAATTGCGGCATTGTACATTTCTGGAATTTTCAATCCAATATCAGATGGAATATCTGCTCCATAAAAATCGCTATATTTTTGTTTTACTTCCGGAAGCGTAATGTCATAATATCCTGCTCCTTGATATGGTTGTACACCCATATCTGCCATTCCTTGAACATTGTTCTGTCCTCTTAAAGGATTTACACCAACTCCAGGTCTACCGATATTTCCAGTAATCATTGCAAGATCTGCAATTAACATAACCGTATACGTTCCTTGATAATGTTCAGTAACTCCCAGACCATGAAACGACATAGCATTGCCTGCTGTTGCATATGCTATTGCAGCAGAACGTGCTTCTTCACTTTTAATACCCGATACGTCTTCGAGTGCTTTTATATTTAATTTTAAAATATTTTCTTTAAAATCTTGAAAGCCTTCTGTTCTATCATCAATAAAATCTTGTGCAACTAAATTTTCTTTAATAATATGATACAACATCATGTTCAATACTGCAACATTTGTTCCCGGTCTTAATTGTAAATGATGGGTTGCGTATTTTGCAATTTCTGTTCTTCTCGGGTCAATAACAATGCAAGTTTTTCCTTTCATTGCAAACTGTCTTAGCTTCGCTCCTGTAACAGGATGTCCATCTGTCGGATTCGCACCAATGATCATTATGGCATTGGTATGTTTTAAATCTTCAACTGAATTCGTTGCTGCGCCAGTACCAAATGTTCTTTGCATTCCAAGTGCTGTTGGTGAATGACATACTCTTGCACAGCCATCAATATTATTCGTTCCAATTACAGCGCGAATAAATTTTTGTACTAAATAATTTTCTTCATTGGTGCATCTTGCAGACGATATTCCACCAATTGAATTAGGTCCATATTTGGTTTTTATTTCTGTTAATTTAGCAACAATAAAATCATATGCTTCATCCCAACTTACTCTTTCCAATTCTCCGTTCTTGCGAATCATCGGAAATTGCAATCTTTCTGGATGTTTATAGAATTTAAATGCAAATCTTCCCTTTAAGCAAGTGTGTCCACTATTGACATCTGCATCATAAGGTGCCTGGATGCTTAATATTTCTCCACTCTTTACACTTACTTCGAGGTTACATCCAACTCCGCAATAAGTGCACACTGTTCTTACTTTATCCTGACCAACCAAAGCTTTGGATTGAAATACATCCGAAATTGCAGAGGTCGGACACGCTTGAGCACAAGCACCACAACTTACACATTCTGATTCAAAAAAAGATTCATTTGCGCCTTTAATAATTTGAGCATCGAATCCTCTTCCCATTACACTTAATACCATTTCTCCTTGAACTTCATCGCAAGCTCGAACACAACGATAACACATTATGCATTTGCTTAAATCGGAAGTCATATAAGGATGACTATTGTCTTTTTCTCTATATAGATGATTTTTTCCTTCTGGATATCTTACTTTTCTAATTCCAACTCTTGCAGCTGTATCCTGCAATTCACAATTCCCATTTACTTCGCAGGTCAAGCAATCTAGTGGATGATCAGTAAGTACAAGTTCAATTATATTTTTTCTTAATTTCTGGATACTTGCAGATTCTGTACTAATGATCATGCCTTCTTCAACCGGAGTATGACATGCAGCAACAGTTCTAACTCCACCATTACCAGGTCTGCTTACTTCAACACTGCAAACTCTACAAGAACCAAAAGCTTCAAGATTACTTGTATCACATAAAGTTGGTATGGTATCTTTTTCGAAATATCTCCTAACATATTGAAGAATTGTTTCTCCTACTTTTATGGAATAGGATTCTCCATTGATCGTGGCCATATTCTTAATAGAACTTGGCATAACTGATATTGGATTATGGAATAAAATATTGGTTTTCATATCCTTGCCTATTTATGTGCGAGATGGTAAATATCCATATTTTGTTGATAATTTTATAAAAAAATTGCAATTATCTCTGAATCCTCGTATTTCGATCTTCTAACAATTTTTGAATTGTAGAATCTAATATGTAAAAATCCTTTACGCAGTCTTCATGTCCTTCATGATAATCTTGATGATATTCTCCACCTTCATGAACGAACACTAATCTTCCTGCTTTGTCAATGAGAAAGCTCACCGAAGTAAATTCCTTTTCTCCACAAGCGTTCCAATACTTATCTAGATTAACCCAATCTAAGTCTAAACCAATGGGAAAATGAAATCCTTTTTCTTGGACATATTCCCGTATTTCCTCCATGTTGGGTTTTCTACCTCTTGGTTTAGGGTGATATATCCCTAGAATTTCAAGCCCTTTTGAATGGTATTTATCATACCAAATATTAAGAGCATCAGATGAGTTTACGCAATAAATACATTCATCTGTCCACCATCTAATAAGAATAATATTTCCTTTAAGCTTATATATAGATTGTGCAGGAGCTTGTAACCATTCAATCGGAGAAAAATCAGCAAATTGGTCTCCTAAATTAGGGCACTTCTGTTTTTGGCAAGACAGAAAACAAACTATTATACTAACAATTAAAAATTTAATCAAATTATAAAAACTTCCATGAAGTCCCTTCTTTTCCATCATTTACCTGAATTCCTGCCTCTTTAAGACTATCGCGAATCTTATCTGAAGTGGCCCAATCTTTTCTTTCTCTAACAT
>JBDSHL010000011.1:0-2119 GCA_039918515.1 Saprospiraceae bacterium
ATTGGCTGCATCATTTAATATATTATTATTGAATTTGTCAACATTGACTTGTTTTATACTAAAATTAATTTTGCTATAGGAATATGCTTTGCTTGTTCCAGAAGGTTTGAAAGAGCCAATATAGGGCATGTCTGGTTTTTCAAATTGCGCGAATGAAAGGAGTGGTAATAATATAATGAGAAATGGGAAAATAAGGTTTGTTACTTTCATTTTAGAAATATCAAAAACTGAAATGAGCCATAAAAATGCGATTTATGTGTAATTAGTGTAAAGTTATATATATTAATCTTAAAACTTAGATGTAATAATTGATTATTAGAAGATTATATGTTTTTTACTAGTTTAGAGTAAGTTTATTTGGTTAAAATTAATGAATTGAGAAGCTATAATACAAGATTTTTTTTTATATCAATTATGTATAATCTTTATGAACCCTTAGATCCATTGACGTATTTGTTATTTAAAAAAAAGGCCTGCATTTACGCAAGCCCAGGTAGTGATAAGTAAATAAATTAAAATTTGACTAATTCGTTTCTGTCATCTGAATTTGTTCAGCTAATATTTTTCTAGCAGCGTTTAATATGGTTTCATCTTCAATGTGTACGATTCCTCCACTTGGTCCCGCCTGAAGGTGGTTCCCACTGTTTTCTAAATGATGGGCTCCGAAATAATTTCTGACTTGTTGTTCATCCAGATTTAATTCATCTGCGATTCTCTTGATACTTCCATGAGGAAGTTGATGCTTGATGTTGCGTAATTCATCAAAGGTGATATTCATATACTTAGTGGTTTAGTGAATGAAATTAAAATCGACGTTAATTTAGTATGATTTTCTAAGATGTGTATAAAAATTTTCCTAAAATTTAGGACAGAGTCAAATTTTTTTCAATTTTCAATATTTTAGTTTGATATTACGCTCATTAAATTGGTTTTCCAAATAATATTTTAAATGGCTAAAAACTCAATTTGTATTGAACTCCTAAAGGCTTCTTAAATTAAAAGATTAGAATTTAGGATTAAAGTATTTCCTCGACCTTGGTATAATCCAAATTAAAGGCATTTGCAACTCCTTCATATACAACTTTGCCATTGACAACATTCAACCCTAGAAGTAAAGGACGATTTTCTTTACAGGCTTTTTTCCAACCTTTATCAGCAAGTTGAATCGCATATGGAAGGGTTGCATTGGTTAGTGCGACGGTAGAAGTATATGGTACTGCACCTGGCATATTCGCAACACAATAATGCACGACATTATCAATGATGTAAATTGGGTCTTCATGCGTAGTAGGTCTTGAAGTTTCAATACATCCTCCCTGATCGATAGCTACATCTACGAGGACTGTACCAGGATGCATAGTTATTAACATATCACGAGTAACAAGGTTTGGAGCCTTTGCTCCTGGAATTAATACTGCACCAACAATTAGATCATGTGACCTGACCAACTCTCTAATATTGTATTCATTAGAAAACATGGTAATTACATTTGCAGGCATTACATCTGCAAGATACCTCAGCCTATTTAAGCTTATATCAAGAAGACTTACTTGAGCACCCAGTCCGGCGGCCATTTTAGCAGCTTGGGTTCCAACAATTCCACCACCAAGAATCAGTACTTTGGCTGGAGGGACACCGGGAACTCCACCTAGTAATATGCCTTTACCTTTTTGGGGTTTTTCAAGATATTTAGCTCCTTCTTGAATTGCCATCCTTCCTGCAACCTCTGACATTGGAATAAGCAATGGAAGGCTTCTATCTGGCATTTCTACTGTCTCATAGGCTAGACAGACTGCCCCATTTTTTATCATGGCATTTGTCAAGGGCTCGTAAGAAGCAAAATGGAAATAAGTAAATAATAATTGATCGGGTTTTATTAACGCATATTCACTAGCTATGGGCTCTTTGACCTTAATAATCATGTCTGCAATAGCATAGACTTCTTCAATGGATTGAAGGATTTTAGCTCCTGCAGATTGATAATTTTCATCTGAAAAACCACTGCCAATTCCTGCAGTAGATTGAACATACACTGAATGGCCTCTTTTGCATAATTCAAGGGCTCCAGCAGGAGTTAGTGCAACTCTATTTTCACTTGGTTTTATTTCCTTTGGAACGC
>JBDSHL010000012.1:0-8396 GCA_039918515.1 Saprospiraceae bacterium
TAGGAGATTTAGTTAAGAAAATTGATTTTACATATGAGTCAGATTTAATGAATGCCTTTCTCAAAAGAAATAATCCAGATGGTACTATAAATCTTCTGAGAGTAAACATTGTCAATGTAAGAAAAGGGTTAGCGGATTCAGGAATCAAATTGCATCCACAGGATGAATTGGAAATTTATAAGCTATCTAATTTCATTGACAAAACTTATGTTAGCGTTTCAGGAGCTGTTAGAAATGCTGGACGATTTCCTTATAATGTTAAGGAAGATATCAAAGTGAAAGATCTAGTTATGCTTTCCGGTGGAATGAAATCCAATACTTGGAATAATGCTTATCTATTTAGATCAGAAAATGGCAGTAAAAATGATTTAATAGTCATTAAGCTGCCCATTAATGAACTTATGAAAGATGAAAGTTCTATAAATAATATTTTTATAAAACCATTTGATAGTTTAGTTATTTTTTCAGGAACACAATTCTCTGATTACTCCTATATAGAAATATCTGGTGCTGTAAAAAATCCTGGAAAATTTCAATTCAGCAAGAATTTAAAACTTAAAGACATTGTTACTTTTGCAGAGGGATTTACACTGTCTGCAGCAAGCAATAAAATTGATATCTATAGGATACTGATTGTCGAAAATCAACCAACCAAGACTATTGTCAAGTCATTTCAAACCACAAAAGATTTATTGATAGATGATGCAACATCGAATTTTGAACTTGAACCTTTTGATGTCATCGTGGTTCGCAATCAACCTAACTTTGAGTTTCAAAAAATCGTATTTATTGAAGGTGAAGTTATTTATCCCGGACCATATGCAATTATAAATACGAATGAAAAATTAACAGACATTATTATGAGAGCAGGGGGTTTTACTTCAGATGCATTCCCTGAAGGCGCAACTTTGAATCGAACTCAAGATAATATTGGTTATATTGTTACGGATTTACCCCAAGCACTAAAGAATTTTAATTCTCGCAACAATATTTTGGTTAAGGATAAAGATTTAATTTCAATACCTAAAAGAAAAGACTTTGTTAGAATTTCCGGTGAAACAAATGTTTCACTATTATACCCTGATAAATTAATTGCGTCCAACAACACCATTAATGTAGCTTATTTTGAAGGCAAACGCGCTAATTATTATATCAATAATTTTGCTGCAGGAATAAATGAAAATGGCGATCCGAATAGAATTACTGTTGAACATTCTAATGGAAGAATTGAAAGTACCAGGAGAACACTATTTGGACGTTCTTACCCAAATGTGTACAAAGGTTCAATCATTAATGTTGGCGCCAAGATAGTAAAAGAACAAACTGCTCGCAAGAATAGAAAAGACATCGATTGGGGTAAAGTTGTAGCAGATTCAATTGCTCAAGCTACTGGAGTACTTTCATTAATACTTCTTGTCCAACGTCTCAATTAGTGTCGCATATTGGAAAGAATATCTTTAACATCTTCATCTTCTTCAATTTGATCCATCTGTTCTAATATCCAAGGCTTTCTTAAGAGTGTCCAGGCAGAAGGAGGATTCACTCTATATCTTTTGGGATTAGGAAGGCAAGCAGCTATCATTGCAGATTCGGAACGCGTTAGATGAACAGCTGATTTTTTGAAATAAAACTGCGCCGCTGATTCGATTCCAAATATGCCAGGACCCATTTCTATAGTATTGAGATAAACTTCCAATATTCGTTTCTTTGTCCAGAATAATTCAATCATAAACGTAAAGTAGACTTCTAATCCTTTGCGCAACCAAGATCTTCCCTGCCACAGAAATACATTTTTGGCTACTTGCTGACTTATGGTTGATGCGCCGTGTTTTCTTTTCTTATGGGACTTGTTATATTCCATCGCCTTATCAATACTTTCATAGTCTAATCCACTGTGATTCGGAAAAGTCTGATCTTCTGACGCCATTACTGCCAAACCAGCTGTATAAGAAATTTCTGAATCACTAACGTAATCCCTTCTTAACCCATATCCATCCATAAGTCCACGAATTTGAGTAGTTGTAATTGGAGGAAAGACCAAAATTAAAAGTATAAGATAAAGTAGATGAAGCATAATTACCATTGCAGCAATTGAAGCCATTTTCTTCCAAAGCGGAAATTGCCTGAATGTGGCCAATATCAATTTAAATCGATCCTTCACAGGTGCTAAGATATTCAAATCTTGTGAAGGAATAAATGAATTAATTTTATTACAACTTATCCTTTATATTTGTCCGAGAATTTTTGATATGTGGCGGTATGCTAAGTTGTTTATTTTATTCTTCTTTTGTTGCTTCTTTTTATTGCCATTACTGAATATTGAAGATCCAATTCGAACCATTTCTTTGTCTTTATTGGGGAAGGAGACTGACGCTCATATTGTAGAACATATATGCAAACCAGATAGAACCTATTGGTATGAATATATAAGCAAGGGCAAATCTTATAGACAACAATACAACGGCTATGTAGTAAAATTGGATGAAGCTATACAAGAGAATAGTCGCTGTCAGGGAATTCTTCCTGTACCTGCGGAAATAAAAATCAGAGTCTTCCCATATTATTCCTATTGGAGTGAACCAGTAGACCACATTTTAGTAAGTGATATCGAAAAATTCATGTACATACTTATTAAAATAATTGGAATATGGATACTCCTATTTACTTTCATAAGAAAATAGTCAAGTTATTGTAACTATTCAGCGATGCATTTAAAAATACTCCAGAGGAGTATAATATTTTTAGCGATGGATATAATCCATCGTTTTTAGAAGTGAACCAGCTTGTTTTTGGCATGAATTTTTGCGAATTTTGCATAAATCATGACAAAAACATTGACCGACTGAATAGTTACTAGTTATTTAATTCTTGTAACCTGAGTAATCTGGTACATCATCCTGTTGATGTCTGTCGAATTCAATCTTAAAATACCTTCGAGCTCAATGACATCGGCAGAGTATTCTATTGGATTGTTAGCCTGAACTTCGACGACAGTTTCTGGACCCGCTTGCCCACAAAAAAAACAACTGCTGTAGGGAAAAGCAGACAGTATAAATTCTTTGTGACTTTTAAATCCATCTGTCGGAATGATGTAACCTCTCAGTTTGATTTTTTTGCCTTCAATATTTCTTATTTCCTTGCTAAATAAGGGTTTGTCAACCGAAATACCCAGAAGATCGTCATAGGCTTTTTTATAACTCACTTTGGCTAAAGTTGTCCAAGAACTGGTTGACTCTTGAGCATTAATACAAAGGCTGTAGTATAGAAAAATTAAAGTTAACCATTTCATTGTATATCAAAAGTAGTATGTGAACTTCAAAGTAAAACGAGAATAACCATTTCATCCTTACCTTTAACAATTATTTATATATAATGCAGAACTTCAGAACAGTTTTTCCAAAATTTGAATCATGTCTTAAAATTACTCACCAAGATCAAATATTTTGTATGGGCTCGTGTTTTGCCCAAGAAATGAGTCGATTGCTTTCAAGGGTTAAGTTTGATGTCTATGATAGTCCATTTGGTATTTCATTTAACCCTTTGAGCTTGTCTATACAACTCAATGCGATCATCGATGGATATATTTATTCTGCCAAGGATTTGATTTTTGATCAAGGACTATTTCATTCGCTAGATCATCATGGCCAGTATTCGCATTCATCATCTGATCAAATGATTGATGTTCTGAATAGAAATTTATTAGAAGCAAAAGAGTTTCTATATAAAGCAAATGTTGTCATTGTAACCTTTGGTTCAGCTCATTATTATCAACATATTGCCTCTTCTAAAATAGCCTCTAATTGTCATAAAATTGCGCCTTTAAATTTTGTAAAAAAGAAGGCGGATACAGAAATGATAACGAATTATTGGAATGAAACTTTAGATAAAATTAGAAAATTTAATCCTAAAGTAAAGTTCATTTTTTCAGTAAGTCCTGTGCGCTATCTTAGGGATGGGTTTATTGAAAATTCAAGGAGTAAGGCAACTTTAATAGATGCAATAGGAATACTTGAAGTTCATCAAAAAGATTTTTATTATTTTCCTGCCTATGAATTAATTATGGATGATCTAAGAGATTATCGATATGTCAAAGAAGACATGGTGCATCCCAATAACATGGCTATAGAATATATTTGGAATTATTTTGCCAATGCATATTTTGATGCCAATACAAAAATGACTAATGAAAGAATAAGTGAAATAGTGCTTATGCAAAACCATAGAACGCTGCATGCTGAGTCAAGTCCAGCTCAACAAACCAATCAAGTAATTGCATTAAAAATTGAAAAATTTAAACAGGATTTTCCCCATTTTAAAATTGACTAAGCATTAATAAGTGTGATCTGTGTTATTGTAATTCAGGCCTTGCCTTTGTTCTTCCTCTGCGGCTTCAATTCTCCTTTGTACTAAAGTCTTGTCAAAAATATCGCGATTAAAAAAATGTGTTTTATCTCTTGAATCTTTTGCCCAACTAGGCTCTTGTTCTACTTCATCAAACTCTCTAAAATGTCTAAAAATAAATGCCGTCCATAATCCAGATAACGCACCAAATAAATGACTCTCCCAAGAGACCTTCTCATCAATGGGTAATAACCCTGCAGTATATCCTCCATATAGAATTACAACAATTACCATTAGAATAATTGACTTGGCATTGCGTCGGAAAATACCTGAGAAAAAAACAAATGAAATTAAACCATATACCAGACCGCTTGAACCTAAATGTGAAGATTCTCTTGCAAACATAAACACGGCAAATCCTGTGAGTATCCAGATCAATGAGAATACAGCCCATCCTATACTTCGATAGAAGAAAAAAATCATAAACATAGTAAGAAGAAAGGGAGGAAGATTGGAGAACAAATGACTCCAACTCGAATGCAAAAAATGACCTGTAAAAATCCCATACCATTGATGAACGTCTCTGGGATAAATGCTATATTGATAACGATCAATGTCAAGGAAATCTACGCCTACAAAAATAACAATTAAAAATATGGAAAAACCTAATGAAACCTTCCCGGCATAGAGCAATGCTTCTTTTTGATTGCTGATGCTCTCCATTATAAATGTCTTCTCTTGACTAACTTTATAAAAGTGTCAACAGTTTTTTCCTTGGATGAATTCGTCCAATTGTATTTGGGAATAACATTATTGCATAAGAAGGCTTTAGCTTTGTTAAAATCTGAACATTCATTTAACTTTTGGATGATTTCTTCAAATGCAGCTTTATCGCCGTTGAATAATTCATTCTGAGCCAATATTTTTTCATTTAGACCCATTCCAAATTTAATGTCGGACAATGGTTTTAGTTCTAACTTGCTATTTAAATCGTGTACTTCAAGATGATCGAATAACTGAGGATATTCATCAAGATTAGAATTTACTTCAATGGCTTCAGGAATAATTTCATCGACATTTATTTGCGTTGGAGGAAGTCTAATTTCTTCATTTTTCAGGGTAGATTTATCAACATGAACAAATTGTTCAACCTTGATATTATTCTCCTTGACTTTTCCAAATATCTCAAGATGACTTTGCTCTATCTTATCATCTATGACATTTAATTTTTGAATTTCAAGGGCCATGCGATGAGTATAATCCATCAATAGGTTTCTCTCAGTTTCTGTGAATTCTTCATTGTCTTCATATAGATCCAGGATTTGATTCATCTTCTTCATCCATGTCTTTAATTTTCCAAAATCCATTCTAAATATTTTATGATTAACGAATATTGACATTCTCGTAGTATTGCCATCTAAAAAAGCGAAAATAACTTCTAAGAAATAGAATTCTTATATTTTAAATAAATATATAGGAAAATTGTTGATATTTGAGGCCAAATGTTTTTAGAACCTGGATTTAAGTCTCAGCGAAGTGGATGGATAGAGGTAATCTGTGGATCCATGTTCAGTGGTAAGACAGAAGAATTAATAAGAAGGCTTAAAAGAGCGAAATTTGCAAATCAGAAAGTTCAGATTTTCAAGCCGACTAAGGATACCCGCTATGATGATCGTCAAGTTGTATCACACGACGACAATGCTTTGATGTCTACACCCATTTTGTATTCCGCTCAAATCCTGGATGTACCAGAGGAAATTCAAGTGGTAGGGATCGATGAAGCACAATTCTTCGATTTGGAATTGTCTAAGCATGTACAGACTATTTGCCTCAGGGGAATCAGGGTAATTATTGCAGGATTGGACATGGATTTTCGCGGTGTACCTTTTGGCCCCATGCCAGATTTATTAGCAATCGCAGAATATATTACGAAGGTTCATGCGATATGTCCTCATTGTGGTAATCTTGCAACCCACTCTTATAGGATATCTGAAGAACAAGACACCATTCTATTAGGCGAGAAGGACAAATATGAACCCAGATGCAGGGCATGCTTTGCAATGGGTAATATCTTGGCCTTTTAATACATTATATATTTTTTTAATATATAAGTATTTAATTTAAATTATCTCTTTTCAAAATCTTCCATCAGTTTTTGATAAAAGGCCTTCGTTTCTTCAACACTAATGCTTGGTTTTCCTGAAGTTTCTATAACTGTTTTCGTATCATTCGAAAAAATTTGGCTGCCTGTTGAATCGATAAATCCGAATCCATTATTGAATGCATAGTAAGCATAAGGTTTCTTTTTATAATTCAAAAGGTCTTGAGAAAATTCAAATGATTCAGAGGGAAGATTTAATTGTCTAAGTATTGTTTTTGAAATGTCAGTTTGGCAAGATAGGGTATGTATAACACTATCTTGCTTAACCGCTCCACCGGTAAACAACATCGTTATTTTAAATTTTCTTGGATCATCATTGGTCATCGCATCTGGAAATCTACCGCCATGATCCGCTACAAAGACAATGAATGATTTATTCCAAATTCCTTGATCTTTCATTTGATCTATTAGTTTTCCGAGGCTTTCATCGGTGTAGTGCATGCTGCTTAAGAATTGATCAACTTCTTTATTTCCTTTGAAAATTGATTCAACAGGCAGATCATATGGTGGATGACTACTTAAACTTAATATAACATTGATATTTCGACCAGTATCGTCTTTAACGGATTCCAAAACCTTATCAAATAATAGGTGATCATGAACACCCCACTTCGCATTATAAAGGGCTCTTGGAAAATTAGACTTATCTATAATTTCTTCCATGCCGATATTAAGTAGATAGGATTTCAAAGATGCAAAATCTGATTCACCGCCATAAAAAAAATGAGAATGGTAATTTTCTTTTTTTAGTTCCTTAATAAGGGAAGGAAGTTTCTCTGTTTTGTTAGGCTCCATCATGATGGACGTTTGTGCTTGAGCAGGATAACCACTTAACACTGCTACCACTCCTTTATCCGTTCGATCTCCAGTGGAATAAGCCTGATCAAAAAATATTCCTTTTTTAATCAATTCATTTAAGCGTGGAGTTATTTCTTGGTTTTGGTATCTTTCATTCAAAGCGAAAGCCGTGAAGGATTCCAAAATAAATATAAAAATGGTTGGTCTGGAATCATTTAATATGCTAATGGATGAACTATCATTTTTTGGAAAAAGTTTGGCTGCAAGTTGTGTTGCTATTTCGGAATCCATAAAATGAATATCATTTGTTTTATCTATGGATTGAGAATACCCATATATTATATTCCAAATTGGATTTATTGCAAGATGATTGGCGAAGGTATTTTCACTAAAATAAACAGATCCAACCTTAATTGGAATTTGTTGAATGCCACCGCGCATTGGAATCAGTAAGAATGCTAAAAGGATGAATAAATACAATCCATATATTTTTTTTGATAGGGTAGGGATAGAATGAATTATTTTCTTTAAACCATAAAAAATAAAAATGAACAAAATGAAGAAGCAAAAAAGAAAGACAAATATCATTTTTACATTAATGAAATGTATTGCTTCATTGCTTTTATCTAAATACATTAGTACAGTATTGTCTATTCGAAATCCCCAATCTTGGTATAACTCCGAATCAATGGCGTATATAACTGAAAAAAGGATTCCCAGAAAATAACTATAATATCGGATGAATTGAAGTAAAACTTTTTTTTGAAAAAATTGATAGCATATAAATACAATAACCATTGGAACAAGAAGATAAGCCGTAAGGGAAAGATCTAATTTCAACCCATAGAAAAGACTTTTCGCAAAAAGATTAAGGCTAAGTTGCTTGCCAAAAAGTACTTGTATAGTGAAGAAAACAGTTCTAGCAAAAGCAAAGAACAGCATCCAAAGCAATGAATATTGAAAAATGTAAAGCAAGATTTTCTTCATCGGATCGAATATACGTCTTAATTGAAGGTAACTGAATAATTCTAAATGATAAAGCGATTTAAATAAGAATAAAGGGTAAAAGTAAGTAAAAATGTGCACTTATGAATTA
>JBDSHL010000013.1:0-1914 GCA_039918515.1 Saprospiraceae bacterium
TTTTCAACACTACAATTTCCGTCAGTAACGGTAACTTTATAAGTAGTGGTAACCTCTGGTGAAGCAATTGGATCACTAGGAGTTTTTAAATTAAGTCCGGTCGTAGGACTCCAGGTGTAGATTAATCTTGAATCTGGATTCTTGACCAAATGAACGGAGTCACCTTTGCATATTTCGTAGTTATTAACAATCAAGTCAATTTCAACTCCTTTTAAATCCAGCGTTCTACTTAATGTATCTATACATCCATTATCATCTTTGACAATCAATTTTACAACATAAGAACCGTAATTAGGAATATCAAATACTGGATTCTTCACTGTTGAAGTCAAGTTAACTGCACCGCCTGTTATGTTCCACAAATAACTATTTATTGTACCACCTGATGTAGACATATCTTGAATGTTCAATTTAATATCTGGAAGACATGATAAAGTATATTTAAAATCTCCTTTAATTCCTGAACTGATGTTAATGAATCTACGGAATGTGTCAACACAAGATCCGTTTTTAGCAACTAGTACTACAGTATATTTACCCTGACTTGGAAATTTAAAAGTTGGATTCTCAAGTGTTGATTTTAAATTTAAATTATTAGGAAAATCAAAATACCATTCGTAAGAAGTGGCATCTTTACTATTGTTCTTAAAAGTTAGATCTAGACCTCGACATAGATCTGAAGCCACATCAAATGTCGAAAGAGGTTTTATCCCACAGACTACAATATTCATTTCAAAGTCTCTTGTAGAAGTTGACATTTTTACTCCATTACGGTATTCCGTTACACACACCCCTACTAAATATTGTCCAATGGTATTTGGAACTCCGGTCAGAATACCAGTCTTCGGATCAATCTTTAATGCAATTCCTGTATTGTTAGGATTTAGTAAATTATTAATGGAATAAGCTGGTTTCAAAATAACACTATCATATGGTGGCAATGTTGGAATTCCTTTAGGGTCAAGTTTAGTTCTACCAATCGTAGGCAGACACAAACTATACACTAATTCATCTCCATCTTTATCGATTGCACTATGATCGAATACAAACTGGCGATCAACACAAGTGTATATAGGAGGATATGGACCAAATAAAGGGCCTGAATTGCAATTTTCCAAGTCTGCTTTGGATATTCTTACAGCAAAAGTTGTACCTGTCTCTAAAGGACTAACAATGTTTGAAATAGTCATATTCCTACAACATCTCTGATAAGCAATTATATATCCATTCTCATTGAAAGGAAGATAAATAACTGTTCTATAAACTGATTGATGTACACACACTTCTTGACCTGGGTTAGCGCAGAAAAAATCAGCTTTTTCTCGAATTGTATCATCTTTTTCAAATTCAATATTAATCTTTCCATCTATACCAACTCTCCAAGCTAATGCATAATCAGGGCCTCCATTGAATACTCCTATTTCTGCAGGTTGATCAAAGTACACTTCTGGATCACCGTTTATACAATCTCGCCTTACAACAAGGGTTATTGCAAAACGATTATTGCCCAAACAAGTATAACTAAGTTGACCTCCAACTATATGTGTAGCATTAACTTTATTATTTACTATAAACAATAAACAGTACACTGCAATTTTTAATATTTTTTGAAAAAAGTCTTTCATTTTTTTAATTTTTGACATTTAAAAATTGAACTAGTTATTCAATTATTTCAATAATCTCAACTCTTCTCTCTCGACTGGCATCAATACTGTATATTGATCTTGGATCTTTAGGTTCAGAACTAATTCCAGGTGGTGCAGTTTCTTCACCAAAAGTTTTTTCTTGAACATCTAATAATTTACTAGTCAAATATTTTAAAAATATTCCATTTTGGTATTTTGCAAATTCATTCTTTAAGCTTTGAATTCTTCTTTGCCCAAGATGTATATTATATTCATTTTTAGCAAGTGG
>JBDSHL010000014.1:0-14456 GCA_039918515.1 Saprospiraceae bacterium
TGGGTTACACAAGTCGAAGGATCTGTAATTGAAGAAACGGGTCTGTTGAAAATGGATTTTCTTGGATTAACTACATTAAGTATTATCGATGAAACTATTCGACACATTCGCAAGAAAAAAGGCGGAGAATATGAATTAGACCTTCAGACTATTCCACTAGACGATGTGGATACTTTGAAATTATTTGAGAATGGACAAACAACCGGCCTGTTCCAATTCGAATCTGATGGAATGCAAGGCCATCTTAAAAATCTAAAACCATCGAGTATCGAAGACATTATTGCAATGAATGCATTATATCGTCCAGGACCTATGGATTATATAGATGAATTTATTGCCAGAAAACATGGTCGTGTCCCTGTAATTTATCCGCATGAATGGTTGGAAAAAATATTAAAGCCAACCTATGGAATCATGGTTTATCAGGAACAGATTATGCAAGCTGCACAAATCATGGCTGACTATTCTCTCGGTGAAGCGGATATTCTGAGAAGAATCATGGGTAAGAAGAAGAAAGAAGAGATGAATGAGCAGAAGAAAATATTCGTTTCTAGAGCTTGTGCCAAAGGTGTTCCTGATGAAAAAGCCCAGGAAATATTTGATGTTATGGCTAAATTTGCTTCTTATGGTTTCAATAGATCTCACGCCGCTGCATATTCGGTATTAGCCTTTCAAACAGGTTGGCTGAAGACTCATTTTCCTGCAGAATTTTTGGCCGCAGTACTTACAGCCAATAAAAATAAAATTGAAAATCTTAGGCTCTATCTTAACGAATGTACTTTCATGAAAATAAAAGTACTCTGTCCTGATATCAATGAAAGTGAATTGGATTTCACCGTTAATGATAAAGGCGAAATTAGATTCGGACTTTCTGCTTTAAAAGGTATTGGTGAAGGCCCTGTTGAAGAAATTATCATAGAAAGGAATAAGTCTCCATTCAAAGATTTTGCCGATATGATCAAACGAATTGGTTCACGATCTTTGAATAAAAAAGTTATCGAAAGTTGTATCTATGGAGGCGCATTTGATAGTTTTACCAATATGCATCGAGCTCAATATTTTGCGCCTTACGAAAAATATGATAGCTATTTAGAATTTATGATTCGCTGGGGACAACAATATCAATCTTCTTTGTCAAATAATCAAGCTTCACTTTTTGGGGAAATGAGCGATGAAGATATTAAACCACCGCTTCCTCCCAAAATTCAACCTTGGGATAGTCTAACGAAACTTAATCATGAAGTAGATATTGCTGGAATATATCTAAGTTCGCATCCATTAGATGATTACAAAAGAGAAGTTAAGTTTTGTTCAAGTTGTCCAATAAACGAACTTATACGATTCCAAGAAGAAAATCTTATTGGCGCTAAAATCAGATTATGTGGAATTGTTTCTGAAGTTCAACATCGCACCAATCAAAAAGGTGAAGGTTTTGGAATCTTTACATTACAAGATTATCAAGGAAGCATTAGCATTAGATTATTTAAAGAACAATACCGCAATTTTAAAAACTTATTAGATTTAGGAACATCCATTATGGTTGAAGGTACTTATGAAAAAGATAATTGGAAGCAAAATGACAACGAATGGGTGCTTAAGGTACAACAAATTATCCTACTCTCGTCTGCTTTAGAATATATTACTAAAAAACTTACGGTTTTCATTAACCTAAACAATTTAACTACAGAATATATCAAAAATCTTGATCAAGCTTGCCGACAATATAAAGGACAACTTTTACCTAAATTTGTAGTAGTTGATCCTATTCAAGATATTAAATTAGAATTTCTTGGAGTCAAAAAGAAATTGTCGGTTACGAATGAATTGCTCAATGAATTTGAAAATATAGGTATTCGCTATAGATTAAACTAAGCATTTTTTACTGAATTAAGAATGGAATATCTAACCTCCAAAAGTATTTATTTACTGATATTTGGCTTATTTCTATGCCTCATTAGTCCACTTTTATTGTCCGATGGAATGTTTCTGGATGGTATAATTTATGCGAGCGTATCCAAAAATTTATCGCAAGGTATTGGAACTTTTTGGAATCCACATTTTACAGATACTACTTATGCGGAATTTCATGAACATCCTCCATTGGTCTTTGGGTTATTAAGTATTTTTTATAGACTATTTGGTGATCATGTTTATGTGGAAAAGATTTTCTCCTTTTCAACGATTCTCATTCAGGCCTTGCTTATTCATTTAATTTGGAAAAAAATAAAAATAAATATTGCATCCTGGATTCCCATATTGATTTGGTGTAGTTTCCCTTTTATAAGCTGGACAGCAACCAATAACTTGTTAGAGAATACCATGATGATATTCACCAGTTCCTCAATATTATTCTATCTACATTATATTGAAAATAAAAAACACATTTATTTAATATTAGCTGGTATTATGCTGGTATTAGGATTTTTATGTAAAGGGCCATTTTCATTATTCCCTTTGGTATTTCCATTTCTTTATCAAAGTATATATGAAAAAAGTTCAATTTCAATAGTTATTAAAGATTCAATTTATATTATCTTGGCCACAGTCGTTCCTTTCCTATTGTTATACTTTTTGTGGGAACCTGCTCGAATTAATATTGATGCTTATGTCGATCGACAAATCATCCGAAGCCTTCGTGAAATAGTAACTGTAGATTCTCGATTTCAAATTCTTTATGCTTTGTTTTCCGAATTGATTATTTCAATAATAATTATAACAATTATATTAGTATTCCGATATAAATTAAAAATAAGCAAGACGCTAAAAAATTATAAACTTATTTTAGTATTTATATTACTAGGTTTGTGTGGAGTATTACCGATTATGATTAGTTTGAAACAAAGTGGTTTTTATATAATACCATCCTTAACTTTTTTTTCAATAGGAATATCAATACTCATTTCAGATTTACTAAAAATTGGATTTGAGAGAATTAATTTTTATCAAAATAAAATATTTCTAAGCATTTCATTAGGAATTATACTCATCGGAGTGATTTTTATAATTCGAAACAATGGTGAATATTCTCGTGATGCAAAAAAAATTAGCGAAATTAAAAATCTTTTAAAAATAATTCCAGAAAGAGGAATAATTCGCACTTGCCCTGAATTGAAAAATGACTATTCCTTTGAAGCTTATCTTTCCAGATATAAGAATGTCAGTCTTGATTGTGATAATCAACGTGAATTCGTTGTCAATAATCGCTCTTGTAAGATAGCTGCATATGCGCCATCAGACTCACTGATTTATACAAGTAATACTGAATATATACTATATAAATCAAATCATTCAGGTAAATAGAATGGTCAATGTTGTTGTCATGATTTTTGCAAAAATCTCAAAAATTCATGTCTAAAACGATTTCTTTTGACATTAAAAACGATGGATTATATCCATCGCTAAAAATATTTTACTACTACGGAGTATTTTTTAATAAATAACTGAATAGTTACAATATTTCTTATGCTAACGTCTTATAAATATTAGTGTTTTTAAGAATTTAAGAATTCCAATACTATATTTGCACAACATCTGAAGGAATTATGGAGAAAATTAAGTTAGGTATAACCAGTGGAGATATCAACAGCATTAGTCTTGAAGTCATTTTGAAATCATTAGCCAATGAATCAATATTTGAATATATTATTCCTATTATCTACGGCAATATCAAGATAACTTCCTATCATAAGAACATTGCCAATCTTAGTAATCTTTCTATTTATGTGCTCAATCAAGGCGAAAAACCTAAATTAAATCGCGTCAATCTTGTAAACTGCTGGAATGATAATGTGAACATTAATCTAGGAAAGGCAAGTCCAGAAGGTGGAAAATTGGCCATGATTGCCCTTGATCAGGCTATTGAGGATTTGAGAAATAATGATATTGATGCCTTGGTCACAGGGCCTATTCATAAACATTCCATGAAGATGGCTGGATTTCAGAATATTGGTCACACTCCTTATCTTATGGAAAAAAGCGGCGCAAAAGACTGTCTTATGATGATGATAAGCGATAAACTAAAATTAGGTTTAGTTACTGATCATATTCCATTGAAAGAAGTCTCTAGGTCAATAACTAAAGAAGTTTTGCTAAGTAAGATCCATATTTTGGAACAATCCCTTATTAAAGATTTTGGAATCGAAAAACCGAATATTGCTGTACTCGGCCTAAATCCTCATGCAGGAGAAGAAGGAATGCTTGGAAGCGAAGAAGAAGAATTCATAAGACCGGCTATAATTGAATGTAAGAAAAGTGGAATTTTCGTCAGTGGCCCTTATCCAGCGGATGGATTCTTCGGATCAGGACTTTATGCCAAATTTGATGGTGTTTTATCAATGTATCACGATCAGGGCTTAAGTGCTTTCAAGGCGCTTTCCTTCAGTAATGGCGTCAATTTTACTGCTGGCTTGCCTTTTGTTAGAACTTCGCCGGATCATGGAACAGCTTTCGATATTGCTGGTCAAGACATGGCAGATCATCATTCAATGTTACATGCAATTTTTGCTGCAAAAGATATATTTTTTGAAAGACAAGGATACGAGGAAGCTCGAGCTAATGTTCTAAAGAAAAAGCCAAAGC
This sequence comes from Saprospiraceae bacterium, assembly GCA_039918515.1. GTDB lineage: Bacteria > Bacteroidota > Bacteroidia > Chitinophagales > Saprospiraceae > Vicinibacter. The sequence goes on from JBDSHL010000014.1 coordinate 4,579, forward strand.
TGTCAGAAGAATTGAGCGAGTAGGTTATTTTCACTCTATTATCATTCGTCTAGGTATGAGATTGGTTTACTTTGACCCCGACAACCTTGGCGGGACAAAGATACAATTTTATTATATATAAATAATAATAATTTGTATGCCTCTAGCCTTTTCTAGTTACTTTTCTATGAGAATGTCTAGAGTGGCCTTTCTTCTTTTTTACAAGATTGGAGGCATTTATTTGTACAGATTCAGTGTTTATTGATTTAATAGATTGTTCAGTTTCGCTAATAACAACTTTGGTAGGTTGCTCCATTGTGTTTTCTACTTTGACAAATGGAAATAAATCAATTTCAGGTGATTCTATAATATCTAAATTGTAAAGATCAAGTCTGTTAATGATCTCAATTAATTTCTCTGCGTAAGTAGGATCTGTGGCATAACCACAAGCTTTTAATCCAATGGCCCATGACCTAAAATCAGTTTTATCATAAGAAAATAGCATCTTATACCTAGTCCGATTAAGAAGGAAGTCACTATGATCAATATAAGAGAATTCTGGAGAACTATATTTGCGAAAGCAAGAATGTATCAATTCTCCATTTTTATTGATGTCATCGTCTTTATATTGATAAGTCTCCCCATCCCAATCTCCTTTACACTTAATGCCAAAATGGTTATTCGCATTTAAAGCTAATTCTGATCTACCTGACATTGATTCAGTGAGACCTTGAGCTAACTTTATAGAAGCTGGAATTCCCGTGCGCTTCATTTCACTGATCGCCATAGACTTGAATTGGTCAACATAGGATTCTTCAGGTCTAATTGGTCTATTGGATAAACCAATAAAGGCAACAAGGGCTAAAACTAATTTTGGGAGGTTAATATTCATAATTTAATGCTTTATATACCAAATACTACAAAAACAATACCAATTTTATATATCAAAAAGCATTAATAATACATAAAATGCTAATAATCTTGTACTTACGTGTTATAATATTATTTAATATATTTATTTTTTTAACACAATTTCTAAATCACAGATTTAAAGTGTTTTGATCAATAAAAAGTAATTATTAGTCCTGTCTCCTATAGATCTTCAAGAACTAAATTTGAGTCTGATTATTTTCGGGCTGACCCCTTTTTCCTGACCCCTTTTTCCTGACCCCTTTTTCCTGACCCCTTTTTCCTGATCCCTTATTCCTGATCCCTTTTCCCAAACCCCTTATTCCTGACCCCTTTTTCCTTTCATTTATTTATCTACTTTATCACTATTATCTTCTTAACTCCTGTCTTGCCAGATTCTGTTCTATAATTCACGAAATAGCTCCCGTTTTGCAATATATCAAATTCAAACTGATGTACTGAAACCTTGAAATTAATACTTTGAATTTGTTCCCCGATAGAATTCGATATCCTCATTGAACTTATAGGATTATCTTCTGCAAATAATATAAAATGTCCATTTCCTGGATTAGGTTGAATCGCTATATCTTCAATTTGCTGATTTGATGAAGAGGTCAATCCTGTAATAACAACATTGTCTACTAAAACAATATCCCCTTTAGGATCAATACCCATACTTAATGGGTCTATTCCTCCCTTTAGACATAAATTAGTTATTTCAACAAATTTCGTGTTAGCTGGAATATCTTCAGATATATGTTGAAAAGTAAAATCAGTATCAGTCGCACTGTAATAAAGAACTCCCAAATTGGTATTCAGGCTATCAAAGAATATTATTCTTGTTGCAGAAGGAGTAGACACCCCAACTGAGTCATATTTATAATTGCCTTTCTTTTGAGCCAAGTCAAATTCTATTCTAGGTTGGACAATGTTAACAACATCAGCACAAACGTAAATCTTAGATGTAAACTTTGGATTAGACTGAATCAATGAGGCAAGATCTGCCTGTACTCTTGGTAGGAAATTGCCATTATTGTTAAGAATCTTTCCACCAGTTGTAATTAATGCTTCTGAGTTAAAAGTTGGGGTTGCAACTATGCTAGTGGTATTAAATGAATCTGAACTCACTTGAATTTTGGTTGAATCGAAACTCATACTTGTGAAAGTTTCTACAACATTAATAATTCTGTTATTAATCATTACAATTTGACCTCCTATCTTATTATTAGTAAGAAACGTATCCTTTAACCACACTAAATTAATAGCTACTTTCTTTAATCCAAGAAAACTTCTAGGAATATTAATATTTGAAATCGCCATTACACCCTGCGGGTAAACTGAAGTTGGATTTTTGAATTTATAATTAGAAATTGAATCTTTAAAAATGAATTGCAATTCAAAATCACTTCCAGCTGGTATTACAGAACAACCATTATAGTTAGCAGTAGCAAAGGCCAAATAACTATTGGTAAGGTTAGGACATGGTGCTCCAATGATATTAATATTACTCATTCTAAAATCTTGATCTATGGAACTACCCAATCGATTAAGCAATACCGAATAACGATTGTTAGAAGTATCTGCATCAACAACAGATTCCATCCACACAGTAAGTCTGGATTGTCCTGCCTTTACAATTTTCGGAGAAGTACTAAATACAAAATTGAAATGTGATCCACTGGCTATAGGCTGGGATAAAGTTAAGGTCTCATTGACAACCTTAAAAGTATCTAACTTATAATACATATTGATCACAGTTCCTGCTGGAATTTCCTTATTGCAACTTTGGTTATTTATTCTCGATTCAACAGTATAATATCCATCCTTACACGCAGCTAGCAGTGTCTTTGAATTAACCAATTGAATATCATTGTCAATGCTTCCGGTCCCTACACCAACTGCTTTCCATGCCTCTACGATGTTATTATATTCTGGAGAACAAGCTCCCCATAAGTTTGTTGCAAGCAACAATGAAGCTTCTCTTGCATCATAATAACTGGAAGTAGGACCTAGATAATTAGTGAGTAAAGAATAGGCGAATTGAGTGGTCGTATCAAATCCAAATTTTTTGACATCGAAAATTACTTTTGCTTCATTTGTATCTTTTAGACCTGTGCATAATAGATAGTACCAATAATTCAGTACTCCACTATTGGAATGCACTCCACCATTGTCTGCAGTCCCTGTTGACCATTTTATTCCTTTATAATATTTTGGATTATTGTAGGCATTTGGATCTTCCATATTCCTAAATGCTAAAGCCTTAGTTTTGGCAAATTTCCCGCCTATATACCAATTGAAACTATCTCTGTCAAATTCATATTCAATGGCCTTTCCAATAATATCACTAAAGGACTCATTCATAGCACCTGCTTCATATAAATACTCAAGACTTGCAGTGAATTGTGTTACACCATGTGTGAACTCATGCCCAACAACATCAATACTTGTAAGCGGCTTATAATTATTAGACACAGTATCTCCAATTCCAAAATTTAAAGTAAACAATGTAGGAGACCAAAATGCATTTACGTACACTTCTTTGTCCGCTAAGAATGCTTTAATGGGCAAAGCAGCATTATTTGCTCCATTCCTATTAAATTTATCTTTATAAAAGTCATAAGTTTTCTCTAATCCCCATATCAAGTCATGAACACCATGAGCATAATCAATAGTGCCAGATTCCCAATGATTATCGTCATCAGAATATAAATGACCAGCTTTGTCCGTAACAAATATTCCAGAACCGCGACTTAGGTCCTTTGTTACAAATCTGTTGCCTTCTTTTTCAGTATCAATTTCACGATCCCGATGAAATAAAGTTTGAACTTGACCTTTGTCTTGAAAGCATGACATTTGAGTGGTAAAATTTTTAATTACTTTACCATTGTGCGCGTTAATAATTATTTTTCTGGAATCAGAAATCGTCGAATGAACAGACATTTCTAACACATATGCCAATACAAATTCACCATCAAATGAAGGGTAGTTCTCATTAATAATAACCAATTTATTCGAGTTCACTTCAAATGAATTAGAAAAAATAGACAACTCCTTTCTTGCAATTTCGATAGCTTGGGCTTCACTAAAGCTTGCCTTAGTAGAAATATTTTGTTCGGGAATCAAAGTTCCATTTCCGTTAACCAGTTTTCCTGATTTTTCATGGAGTAAGTAATTTGATCCATAGATCTCTAAATCATTATAATATTGTTTAAATCTATAATGTGTAAACCCTACTAAATCAGAACTTTGGTTTATTTGTTTCATTTGAGTTACTTCTGTAAATCCCAACTCAAGTGCATGCTCTTCAAAGAAGTTTTTTGAATTAATTGACTCGGATCTATTGATTAGTATGCTGGTTTTGTAGGCATCAATTGATTCTCTATGAATTGAAAATGAAGAGGACTGGGCAAAGCTCAAACTTGGTAAGGCAATAAGGAAGACTAAAGTAAAGTTTTTCATTTTTTGATTTATCGGATAAAAATACGCAGAAGCATACCACAAACTACTGCTTTTAATCAGAAATATTATTCAACTCTTCCTTGCTCTATTTCAAAACTAACACCAGTCATTTTTTGACCAACTTGAGGGTACTTTGTAATTCTTAATTTGCAATTTACTATATGATTACTTAAGCTGAATACAGATTCAGACATTCTTATAGCCAGATTTTCAATAAGTTCTTCAGATATTTGAATTTGTGCTCTAATACATGACACCACGTCTTCATAATTCGCTAAATCCTTAATGTTGTACTTATCTTTATCTGATAATTCAATAGATATTTCAACATCTACTATGAATTTTTGCTTTATCTTCTTTTCAACCTCATAATAACCATGAAATGCAAAGAATTCAAGCTCATTCAATACCAATTTGCCTAATTTATTCTGTCCCATATTCTAATTGTTCACAACAAATTTAAGGGAGCTTTGAAATATCAAATTATTTTTTTATTAAAACAAATTAAAAATAATCATAATATGAATATCTTTGCTGATTACAAATAGACCTTATGGCCTTAACTCATAGTTATACTGAAGAGAATATTATTTCCCTAGATTGGAAAGAACACATTCGCCTTCGCCCCGGAATGTACATTGGCAAGCTTGGCGATGGTTCAAGCATTGATGATGGAATCTATATTCTGTTAAAAGAAGTAATAGATAATTGCATAGATGAATATGTCATGGGGTATGGTCGTGAAATTGAAATTGAAATTCAAGATGGAAAAGTTATTGTAAGAGATTATGGAAGAGGAATTCCTTTAGGAAAAGTAATTGAATGTGTATCACAGATGAACACTGGAGGAAAGTACGATTCCAAAGCATTCAAAAAATCAGTTGGACTAAATGGTGTAGGTACCAAAGCGGTAAATGCTTTATCTTCTTATTTCAAAGTACAAGCGATTAGAGAAGGTAAGACCAAAATTGCAGAATTTGTTAGAGGAGTAATGAGTAAAGACTATAAATTATCTGATTCAAAGGAAACCAATGGAACATTAATTGAATTTATTCCTGATGACAAAATTTTTCAAAAATATCGATTCATACATGAATTTGTAGAAAGTAGAATCTGGAATTATGCTTATCTGAATGCAGGTTTGAAATTGCATTTCAATGGCAAATCATATATTTCTAAACATGGACTCAAAGACATGTTGGAAAGAAGAACGGATGGTGAAAGTCTGATCTATCCCATTATACATCTTAAAGGAGAAGACATTGAAATGGTCTTAACTCATGGTGAACAATACGGCGAACAATATTACAGTTTTGTCAATGGTCAATATACTTCACAAGGCGGAACACATTTAAACTATTACAGGGAAGCAATTGTAAAAACGCTTAGAGACTTTTATAAGAAAGACTTTGATGTAAAAGATATTCATACCAGCATAATTGGAGCAATCGCAATAAGAATTGAAGAACCAGTGTTCGAATCTCAGACCAAGACCAAATTAGGCTCCACATCCATATCACCTGAAGGGGCTTCGTTACGAAATTTTATTTCAGATTTTGTATGTAAAGAATTAGATCTGCATCTTCATCAAAATCCTGAAATTGCAAAAGAATTACTTGGCAAAATCATTCAATCTGAAAGAGAACGCAAAGAAATTGCAGGCATTAAAAAACTGGCGAATCAAAGGGCTAAAAAAGCTAATCTTCACAACAAAAAACTTCGAGATTGTAGATACCATTTATCTGATACTAAATTGAAAGAGGAGCAGAAATTGAATACAATGATTTTCATTACTGAAGGAGATTCTGCATCTGGATCGATAACAAAATCCAGAAGTGTTGAATCACAGGCTGTTTTTTCTCTTCGTGGAAAGCCATTAAACTGTTTTGGACTAACTAAAAAAATTGTTTATGAAAACGAAGAACTTAACTTACTCCAACATGCTTTAGATATTGAAGATGGTATAGAGAATCTCCGTTTCAATAAAGTAATTATTGCAACAGATGCCGATGTAGACGGTATGCATATTCGATTACTTTTATTGACTTTCTTCTTACAATTTTTTCCAGATCTTGTTCGGAATGGTCATTTATTTATTTTGGAGACACCATTGTTTCGCGTAAGAGATAAAAATCAAACTTTCTATTGTTATTCTGAAAAAGAGAAACAAGTTGCCATTTCAAGTCTAAGAGGAAAACCCGAAATTACAAGATTCAAGGGTTTAGGTGAAATATCTCCAGACGAATTTTCAGGATTTATTGGAGATAATATGAGATTAGAGCCTGTTGTCGTCAATGAAGATTCTCATATTGAAAAAATTCTTTCTTACTATATGGGCAAGAATACCCAAGAAAGGCAAGATTTTATTATTGAGCATTTACGTGTAGATCTGGAGAAGGTTAAAACAATTGAAACTGACACTAATGAGCTAATAGTAGAAGAAGAAGTAGAAGCAGGTTAATTTAAATTTTCTTAACTATTCAGTCATGTTTTAAAAAATACTCCAGAGGACTAAAATATTTTTAGAGATGGATGTAATCCATCTTTTTTAATGGTGAACGAGCTTGTTTTTGGCATGAATTTTTGCCATTTTTGCAAAAATCATGACAAAAACATTTGATGACTGAATAGTTACAAATTTTCCAATTCTTTTCTAATGCTGTACGCAATGTCATGCATTTCTTCTGAAGTTAATTCAAGTTTTGGATTAGAAAAATTCAAATCAGACACAGCATTAATAGGCACCAAATGAATATGAGCGTGTGCCACTTCGATTCCAATAACACATAACCCAATCTTTGTGCAAGGAATTACTTTTTTTATTGCATGTGCGACATACTTTGCAAATAGGATTAAGCCAGAAAGTTCAGCATCTTGCAAGTCAAAGATATAATCTGTTTCTTTTTTTGGAATAACAAGCGTATGTCCTTTAGCTAATGGTCTAATATCTAAGAATGCAAAAAAATCTTCGTTTTCTGCAATTTTATAAGATGGAATTTCTCCAGTAATTATTTTATTAAATATTGTACTCACGAATGTCCAATATCCAACACTTCAAAAATGAGTGCTCCTGCCGGTGTTATAATTTCTACCTTGTCTCCGACTTTTTTTCCCAAGAGTCCATGGCCAATGGGTGAATCCACTGAAATTTTTAATGCTTTAATATCTGCTTCAGCTTCAGATACTATTTTATAAACAATTTCTTTTTTAGTCTTATGATTTAACAACTTAACATTGGCAAGAAGTACTACTTGAGAAGTATCAATGGTAGTTTCATCAATGATACGAACGTTCATTAATTTCTTCTCAAGCTCATTTATTTTCATTTCGAGCATTCCCTGTGCATCTTTTGCTGCATGATATTCAGCATTTTCAGAAAGGTCACCTTTTTCTCTTGCTTCAGCAATGGCCTTAGAGGCCTCATGCCTGCCTGAGATTTTAAGATGGTTCAATTCCTTCTTAAGGTGATCAAATCCTTCTTGAGTTAAATAATTTACGCTTGCCATAATTTTTACTTATTTATAAAATTAGAAAGAACGCTTGCTGATTACAGTAAGCGTTCTTTATTTATGATATAAAAAACTTCTATTCTAAAATCACTAACACATCTAGATTATAAAAAGTTCATTTAACCCACTTTAAGCAATAGAGTTTCGCAGTGAAAGTCTATTGCTTAAAGCGAGTTTAATTAAAATGACATTCCAATGCCAATATTATGCGTTCCTTGGAATGGATCCGTGGGACGATAACCATAGTCGAGATTAAGAATAGTATTTCCCTTCTTATCCAATGGATAATGAATGCCAGCACCCATACCTAATCCAACATAAGCATTTTTTGAATCCACTACAGATTTTCCAATCTCTTTTGCAAAAGAGCCCCTTAGAAAAAAGTAATCTTTCACTTCTAATTCAGCACCAACACCAATAATGTCCTTTCCAAATGAATTCGCGGTAAAATTAAGCATCGGGCAAAGTTTAATCGTTTCATTGATTTGAAAATCATAAGAAATTCCCAGATGTAATAAGGATGGCAATTCAAATCCACTTAATCTTACATTGTAAGTAAGTGGAGTATTTTCAGGGCTATTCAATTGAGTAGAAATTCCTTCTCCGCTAAAAGTCATCGGGCTTCCAACATTTCGAATAGCAATTCCTAATTTGAATGCATCATTTTTACCAGCTACGTATTGCACCCCGCCATCTATACAAAAACCAGAAGCAGTTAGATCTGCGATTCCTTCACTAATGCCTCTTACAAGAAGTCCAACACTTACTTTTTCACCAAAGGAATGAGAATATCCAAGTCCAATATTAAAAAAACTTGGCTTGTAAGTTGCACCTGTTCCTTCTGGTGCAGAAGTTGTAGTTACTCTAATATCTCCAAAACTTAAAGACATTAAAGAAAGACCCAAACAGCCATTTTTTCCAATGCGGGTTGCATATCCAAATGAATTCACAGTTATTCCACTAGGAACTAACCATCTAGTGTGGCCCACTAATATTTCTTGTTTCTTAATTCTTCCAATTCCAGCTGGATTAACTGCTGTAGCTTCTACCCCTTTAACTCGTGAAGCATTTAAACTAAACAACGATGCTCCTTTAGCCCAAGGATTAATTAACAATTCATAGGCTCCCGCTTCTCCTTGTCTATCTGGATTTCCAGCCATAATCACATTGCAAAAACCGCAACTCACAATAATCAGACATGCTTTAACTAAATTTCTGTTCATAGCTTTGAAATTGTATTTTTAATATTTAATATTATTTATTCGCAATAGTGATAAGTAAAACATATCGCTATTGCGCTATTTTTTTATAAGCCTGAAGGGTCAAATTTTCTAGCCACTCCAAACCATTTAATTATTTTTTCTGCGCCAGTATCTGGTTGTAACACGTGTACCAAATAGGCACCACTTGAAATAGGTACATTTCTAAAGTTAGTAAGATCCCATTCAATATCTGGTGAAATTTGTCTTTCAGTAACGCCTCTATTTGGATCAGTAATTTTTACTGGAAGCTCATCTCTTTTGTATTGCTTGATAAACTTACCATCAATGGAATAGATCGTTACTACACACTTAGGTGGAAGATTAGTGATTTTTACAATATTTTGAAATTGAGTTGCTTCATAATTAGAGAATCCGTAATATGGATTAGGAACTACATTAATATCTTTCAAAGCCTCATTATAAGAACTTAGATCTTTTACAATATCAGGTTCTTTGCCTTCAACTTTAAATCTATATAAATTATGTCCCTTATTGTCATTTGTGCCAACAGCAAATTGATAAGGATTCCTAACTCTGAGGCTTACGATCAAATCATTGGGAATGAGTCCTGTTGGGCCATTTCCAAGAGGTGGTAAGGTATAAGTTGGATCTAAAAGAGTCGCAGCAGAACACCAAGTCAATTCTTTTATAACATTATTCATCTTAGTTGGAGCGTTTTTAGCATTAAGAAAAGCTGTTCTTAATAATTTGCAACCATCGTAATCTTGTTTGGTTACATAAATATGATGTTGCCCTC
>JBDSHL010000015.1:0-9049 GCA_039918515.1 Saprospiraceae bacterium
GATTCGCGCATTCTCAGCAATTGCGACCGCAGGAGCACCTGATGCTGTAGCGTTATCCACTGGTATTTCTGAAGCTTTGATTAACACAGCCTTAGGAATCTCAACTTCAGCAATGGCAATTATTGCTTACAACTATTTTACTACTAAAATTGATGGTTTAACTTACGGTATTGATGAAGCTGGATTCAGTATTTCTCAAACTTTTGCATCCAAGCATTAATTCATTTTTTTTATATAAAAAATATTGATTTATGCCAAAGATAAAAATACCACGAAAGAGTACAGCAATCGACATGACGGCAATGTGTGATGTGGCTTTTTTATTGCTTACTTTCTTCATACTTACGACTAAATTCAGAGCAGCTGAAATAGTTCAAATTGATATCCCATCGTCAACAGCAAGAATTCCTATTCCAGATAAGGGAATTATGATGTTCAATATTGCTCCTGATGGAAGAATGTTTTTTGGATTGGATGATCAGCCTACCAGATTAAAATTGTTATCCACTTTAGAAAAGGATTATGGATTTCAATTGGATGCCAAACAAAGGGATGCCTTCAGGACTTTGGAACTTTGGGGAATGGATATTCGCGCATTGCCAGAATTCTTAAAGAAAGATCCGAATGAAAGAGCTCATGTCATTCAACCAGGTCTTAAAATAGATACTGTCGGAGGTTCTCAACTTGAAGACTTAATTCTAATTTCCAGGAAAGCCTATGATCTTGAACCCGGAAGGACTGAAAATGACAGACTTCGAATTGCAATAAAATGTGATAAAACTACAGAATATAAGGCCTTTGACAAGCTAATCGATGCCTTACAGAATCGCAAAGTGAATAAATTTAATCTTATTACTTCCGCTAAGGCAGGTAAAGAATAATTTTTTAAAAATGTTATCTAAAATAAAGATATAATGGCTGAAATAAATGTCTCTGGTAGTGGGAAAAAAGGTCATAAAAAAGCGCGTTCTAAAAAAATGTCAACAAGAGTAGATCTTACAGCAATGGTAGATCTTGGATTCTTGTTGATTACTTTCTTTATGTTGGCAACGACTTTCAACAAACCAAAAACAATGGAAGTCAACAAACCTGATAAAAACGATAAAAAAGTTGAAGAGCCTCCTATCAAAATGTCAAAAACTTTATCTCTTATGCTCACTTCAAGAGATAATGTTATAAATTATGTGTCACCAGATGATATTGATGCCAATACTCAATTGTCCATTGACAGCACGGACTATAGTGCCAATGGTCTCAGAAAAGTCATTCAAAGAAGACAGGCTGAAGTAAAAGCTCAATGGGGAAATAAAGACGACCTTTTCGTCATGATTAAGCCATTACCAAAATCTAAATACAAGAATATTGTTGATGTGCTTGATGAAATGAGTATTACAGGGGTAATACGTTATGCTATACTTCCACCGAACGATCCAATAGATTCTCTAATAGCGTTAAGAATTGGTGAATCAAGGAAATAAAATAATGTAAGAATATTGAGATTTTTTTAATTAGAAAATCGTTATCAATTTTATGGAAAACAATCAATTACTAAAATATGTCATGGATGACATGGTCTTTCAGGATCGCAACAAAAGCTATGGAGCTTATCTCCTAAGACGGATCTATGATAGAAATATGAATAAGGCAATCATTTACGGAAGTATTTTCTTCCTATTATTGGTGAGCATGCCTATGATTCTAAAAGTGGTAAAAGGGCTAATTCCAGAAAAAGATGCTCTAATATTAAAGGAAGTAAATCTTACTGAACCTCCTCCTCTTGATCCTAATAAACCACCTCCACCTCCACCTCCTAAAATTGATCCTCCACCCATAAAGGATCAAATTAAATTCGTCCCACCGAAAGTTAAAAAAGATGAAGAAGTAAAGGAGGAAGAACCACCACCTCCAACCATAGAAGAAATTAAGGACAAAGATATTTCAAATGAAACCCGTAAAGGTGAAGAAGGAGGAGTTGATGCTTCGCTGATTGAACCACCACCAGTAGTCGAGGAGAAAAAAGAAGAAGAAGTTTTTAAATATGTTGAACAAATGCCCGAATTCCCGGATGGAGCGAAAGCCATGTATGACTACATTCATGACAAATTAAAATATCCAGCAATCGCTCGTGAGAATGATATCCAAGGAACCGTTGTAGTGCAATTTGTAGTAACATCGTCAGGTGATATCACTAAAGTAAGTGTTGCACGCGGAATTGGAGGCGGATGTGATGAAGAAGCCATTAGAGTAGTAAGGTCTATGCCGAATTGGAGGCCTGGAAAACACAATGGTAAATCAGTTCCAGTAAGTTTCACCTTACCTATTAAATTCAAATTAGAAGGATAATAATTTTTTTATTTTAATATAATAAGGTGTATCATTACTTATGATGCACCTTTTTTTTTAAAACAAATACAAATGGATATTCGAAGAATTTTCCTTTCAATTTTAGCCTTAGCTTATATTGGTCTTGGCATCTTTCTATTATTTAGGAAGATCATTGAAAGTACTGCTTACAATTATGCCTTAGCCAGCTTATTTCTAATTTATGGAAGTTGGAGATTATATAGAGCACTTAAAAACAATTCAGAAAATTCGAATTTGGAATAAGTTTGGATTAGGAATGGTTTGGAAGAAGTGGGTTATAGAAAATGCATACATTATTCAACATCAATCGTTATTATAAGGAGTACAGTTTTTCATTCATCTTAAAACCTAATAAAATGGCTGAAATGAATGTTATTTCCGTAACAAGAAATCATCAATCTCTTAAACGTAGACCGAAAAGGTCAACAACAAGGGTTGATTTGACTTCAATGGTTGATTTGGGCTTCCTATTAATTACTTTCTTTATGCTTGCTACTAGCTTTAATGATCATAAAAGTATGGAAGTCATTAAACCAGTTAGTAATGGTAAAACTCAAATTATGCCCTTATCAAAAACTTTAACTCTAATGTTAAGTTCGACAGATAAAGTAGTCTACTATAATCTACCTGCTACTCAATCTGAAGACATGGAGTTCTACATTGATAGTACAAATTATGGATCTAATGGTATCCGAAAAATCATTCGTAAACGTCAAGAAGAAGTCAAGCAATTGTACAGCAATCAAGATGAATTATTTATTATGATCAAACCTTTACCTAAATCAAAATATAAAAACCTTATTGATGTCCTTGACGAAATGATGATCAATAATGTAAAGAAATATGCGATTGTTGCTCCGAATGAAAAAATTGATTCTATTGTTGCACTAAAAATTAACGAATCCAGAAAATAAATAATGTTTTCTAATTAATTACTGACTTGATTTAATAAATAAATCGTTAAAAGTTGCGCATAATTTTGAATATTATTCAAGATAAAATTCAAATAGTGTCAGGTAATTTAAGACCAATAATTGCTTGTATAAATTTTAATTTCAATTTTTATTGAATCATTTGTATGCTCCTTATTTAGGTGCTAAAATATTTAACACTTTTTGTAACTATTCAGTCATGTATTAAAAAATACTCCAGAGGAATAAAATGTTTTTAGAGATGGATGTAATCCATCGTTATTAATGGTGAATGAGCTTGTTTTTGGCTTGAATTTTTGCCATTTTTGCAAAAATCATGACAAAAACATTCGATGATTAAAGAGTTACCATTTTTTTTAAATAAATAGTTCTTTTCTCTGCAGCATTTACATTCTTCATTCGTTATTCTAAGGATAAGTGTATTAATCATCTTAAAATTAAATTTATGAATGATCTAATTTTCTTAAACAGAAACCAGGCTTATGGAGCCTACTTAATAAGAAGCATTTATGACAGAAACATGAGTCGTGCCATTATTATTGCAAGTCTACTATTTCTCTTTATACTGAGCATGCCATTCATTCTAAAAGCATTCGAAGGATCCAAATTCATAAGTGAAATTTGTGAGGATAGCACGATTACTATTATTGACTTTCCAAATCCTGAACCACCAAGAGAACCAGAGTCAAGAGATCCAAATCCTAGACCTATAAAAAGTACAATGAAGAGCATCTATGTTAAAGTCATTGCAGATAGCTTGCCAATATCAGAAGAACTGCCTCCATCTAATGAGGAACTTAATAATATTGAAATAGGTGCTGAGAATATTATTGGCTTAAGTGAGGGAGTTTCAGATCCATTGGTTAATACGAATTCAGATGGTGGAGAAGCTGTTATAACAACAATTGAAGAACCATTTAAGTATGTTGAACAAATGCCAGAATTTCCTGACGGATATGCGGCGATGTATAATTACTTAAAACATAATATTGATTATCCATCCTTTGCAAGAGAAAATGGTATTCAAGGTTCGGTTATTATCCAGTTTGTTGTGTCTTCTTCAGGCGATCTTACTAAAGTAAGTATAGCAAGAGGAATTGGAGGCGGATGTGATGAAGAAGCTTTGAGAGTTGTCAGGTCAATGCCCAATTGGAAACCAGGTAAACACTATGGTAAATCAGTTCCGGTTATTTTTACTTTACCCATTAATTTCAAATTAGAATAATATTCTACCAACTACTTATGTTAAAAGTGCATCCTATACAGAGGTGCACTTTTTTTCTACCTAGCCTGATAAAATATTAGTTTATTAATGCTTTATTTTATATTTTTGATCTGGTTATAGTATAATTTCATGCATTTTATCAGTCGCTTCTTACAAAATTATAGACAATTCTGGCGGAAGAATACTTTCTTAAGTATTTCCTTTCATATATTTATAATTATAATTTTTTTTCTAAAAATATTTATTGGCAACACGCCTTTATTTGTTCAGTATCATAATGAATCTCAATGGATGTTGCAGACAGATCAACCAGATATTGGTTCAGAATTACAAAAGGATTTACTCAATGTTCAATACAATTGGAATGCTTTGCAATATGATCAGGTAATTTGGCCACTTATTCGATTATCTGATGAAAAGTTTCACACTTCAGAAGCATGGAGAAGTCCATTCACAAGAGATGGCAATCGCTTACATTTATTAGGTACCTATGAATTGGGTAGAGACGTATTAACTTCCACACTTTATGGAATGCAAAAATCCATGAATATTGCATTTATAAGTGTACTTATTGCAACCCTAATAGGATTACCTTTAGGTGTTGCTTCTTCTTATTATAGTATTCGAGGAATAGAAATAAGTCAGTTGCAGTTCGTATTGTTGATCCTGATTACGCTCATCACATTCTATGGATTATTACTTGGTGTAGAGTTAAAATATTTTTCTGAAATACTTTTTATTTTTATCTTAACGTTTTTCGTAATTTTAATTTTAAGTAATCGGTTTAATAAGACTAAATTTATTAAACTCAATCCCGACTTTTTCTTAATGCGTGGAATTGAAATAATGAAATCTTTGCCTTTACTCTTGGTGTTGTTGCTTCTTTTGCAATGGGTGAATAAACCTAATATGTTTGTTCTAGCTTTGCTCATTGCAATTTTTCTTTCTGTGAATATTGCCAAATATGCTAGGTTTATTACTATTTCAGAATCCAAAGAAAATCATATTCAAAGTCTATACGCTTTGGGATATTCTGAACTCAGAATTATATTATTTCATCTCATTCCCAAAGTATTCAACGTCCTGTTACCCTTACTTGCTTTAAGTTTAGGAACCGTTGTATTAGTTGAAGCAAGTATATCTTTCTTAGGCTTAGGATTGCCTATTGAAGATATTAGTTTAGGAAATATTATGCATACTGCCAGAAATTATCCAGCAGCTTGGTGGGTAGTTATTTTTCCAGGATTGTGCGTTTTCTGGTTAGTCTACTGCTTTCAATCGTTGAATAGCATTAAAGATGTCAAAGAATTAGTTTAATTTTTTCAATTTTGAATTTTTTCTCTTTGGATTCAAATTCATTTAGATATTTGTAAAAATTTTACTGATGAAAAATTTAAAATATTGGCTTTATCCTGGTTCTAATGGAATAAGAATAGATCTTGTTCTTTTATTATTAAGAATATTATGTGGCGGATTGTTATTAACGCATGGGTACATGAAGATGAACAAAATAATTAAAGGCGATTTAAGCTTTGCTGATCCGTTGGGAATAGGTGAATCTATTTCTCTTTTTCTAACTGTATTCGCAGAATTTATATGTTCTATTCTTGTGGTCTTAGGATTATTTACAAGACTTGCCTGCATTCCAATAATAATTACTATGTTGGTTGCAATTATGATTGTGCATAATGCAGGAACTTTATCTGAAAAAGAATTAGCAATCTTGTATTTAATTATTTTTTATTCCATTTACCTAAGTGGACCAGGAAAATTTTCATTTGATCATAATTTTTTTGGAACAGATAAATAAATTCATTTATGTTTAAGATTGAAAGGGATTTAGTTTTTTTTGATGTGGAATCCACTGGTTTACATGTAATCAGAGATCGCATTATTCAAATTGCAATGATTAAATATAATAGAGAAGGTGGCACTGAAGAATTGATGTTTTTCATTAATCCTGGAATACCAATTTCAGAAGAAGCATTCGGTGTTCATGGTATAAGTCAAGAAGATTTGAAAGATAAGCCATATTTCAAGGAAGTTGCTTTTGAAATATTTGAATTTATTAAAGGGGCAGACCTCGCCGGATACAATTCCAATCGATTCGATGTTCCAATTCTTATGGAAGAGATGTCTAGATGCAATTTTGATCTAGACATAGATAATAGAAGATTAATTGACGTTCAGCGCATTTTCTATAGAATGGAGCCTAGAACTCTTCGAGCTGCCTATCGATTTTATTGTGACAAGGAAATTCTAGATGCACATGATGCGATGTCAGATATTAAATCTACAGTTTCAGTATTAGAGGGAATGATGGATCGATATAAGGATCAGGATTTGGTAGATGAAGATGGGAATATCATTTCCAATCCAGTTCAGAATGACGTTCAGAAATTACATGATTTCACCAATGATGTGAAGATCATTGATGCTACTCAAAGATTGAGATACAATGAGAAAGGTGAGGTAGTTTTTGCATTTGGCAAATACCTTGGTATGCCCGTTGGAAAAACCTTATATGAAGACAGAAATTACTTTCATTGGATTCAAGAGAAAGAATTCTCCTTTCAGGTAAAGGATTTGGTAAAAAAGCTATTTAAAGAATACGAATTGACTCTTAAAAAATAATCTATTGCTTTAAAACGTTTTTCCATTAACAGTTGTTAATAATATTATGAAGTACTTAATGTGCCTAATTATAGCTTGTAGTATAATAGACCTTTCTTGTACTAAGGAAGTTTCTGCCCCGAAGCTAGAATTGCTTATAAAGGGAAAGTTTAAAGATAAACCTTTGGTTTTTGCCCCTGGGTTTAGTTATGACTATTTCGATGGTTCAAAAATTAGCTTTACCAGATCTGAATTTTTCCTTAGTCATTTAGAAATGCTAAATGAACATAATGAATACATTCCTTTCGGAGATATATATCACGTTGAACTTCAGAATCACCATATCAGTATAGAGAAAGCCAATGAAGGCTATAAGATTTCACTTACTCTTAATCAAAAAGGTACTTTTAAAGGTATTCGATTTGGATTAGGGCTCGATTCATTGGTTAATAAAAAAGCACCTTCAGATTATTCAAATGATAATATTTTGGCGATTGGAGACAATTATTGGTCAGGATGGAAATCTTATATTTTTTCTAAAACTGAAGGCTCATTGTCTAATTCAACAAAAAGTATCTTATTTGCCTATCATTCAGGTTTTAATGAATCTTATAGAACAATCCATATTGTCAAGTCATTTAATTTAAATGAAGATCAAACTACATCATTTGTTATTGAGATTGATCATAGTAAGATCTTTGGCAATCCCGCTGATTATATAGGAATCTATGATAATAATATTGTTCATGAAGGCACAAATTTCCTCTCCAAATTCATGGATCAGTTTCAATTAAGTTTCAATTGAAGTATTTAAAATTTCATTTTTTTTGTTTTCTATTGATATTAATACTTGCTTGCAATACTGATATTGATCCCAATGATCTAAGCAACATACCTTATTTGGTTTCTGATCCCTACCCTTTAGTTATTCCAAAGGGTCTTCCTTCATTATCTAATGATATAAATAATCCTATTACAAAAGCTGGAGTGCTTCTGGGCAGACATTTGTTTTATGACCCAATTTTATCTTCTGACTCCACCATTTCTTGCTCTTCCTGTCACCAAGTTGCATTCGGATTTACAGATGGTAAAGCATTAAGTCCTGGAGTTGCTGGGACATTAGGAAATAGAAGCTCAATGTCATTGATAAATGCAGCTTATTTCACCAACGGATTATTCTGGGATGGTAGAGCTGCGAATTTAGAATTCCAAGCCCTTCAACCAATTGAGAATCCCGTCGAAATGCATGAAAATTGGCCTCATGTAGAAGAGAAGCTTCAAAAGAACAAGGATTATCCAAGTCTTTTTAGAGCTGCATTTGGAATTTCAAATAAAACAGAAATAAAGAAAGAATTAGCTTCAAAAGCATTGGCACAATTTGAAAGAATACTATTGACAGGTGGAAATAGCCTATATCAAAAACAACTAAGAGGAGAATATGCCTTTTCAGTTGATCAGACTGATGGTATGGAAATGTATCTTAATCTTAATCCTAGATTACCCGATGCACAATGTGGTCATTGTCATGCTCCTCCATTATTTGCATCAAGCAATTATTTTAACAATGGATTAGATAGTGTGGGTAGTTTGAACGAATTTAAGGATAAAGGGCGTGGAGCAATTAATAATTCTCCCAATGATATTGGTAAATTCAAGGCACCCGGTCTAATGAACATTCATTTGTCTGCCCCATATATGCATGATGGTAGATTCAAAACTCTTGATGAAGTCCTACTCCATTACACAACCCAAGTTAAACCAGCCTCTAATCTTGATCCAAATGTGGCTAATGTAAGGATATCAAGCAAACAGGCTCAACAGGTTTTGATCTTTCTAATGACTCTAATTGATACTTCTTATGTCCAAAATCAGGATATCTACAGCCCATTCTAAAAATATTTTATCAAAATATAGA
>JBDSHL010000016.1:0-3967 GCA_039918515.1 Saprospiraceae bacterium
ACTTTTAAAGCTTGAACATTATTTGTACAATTATTCTCTGGGATTATATTGTTATTATAAATCCTATAAATTAATGCACTAGCAATAAAGGAAGCTTTACCCCCTTGCTTCGGGCATGTCTGAGCAATACTGATTAAATCTAACTCTTCTAATTGAGAAAGTTTTAGTCCATTTAGATGTTTCAATTCTAAAAATAGAACTCTATGCAGATTTTTTTTCGGCAATAATGCTGAATTGCTTTCAGAACTTAAGGAATTGTAAAACGTATTAATTACGTCTTTTTCCGAATTTATTAAAAACTGTAAGGCTGTGTAAATATTCTGTTGAATTGTTTGAATTTCTGATCGACTTGTTTGAATTTGTAGTTGTACTAAAGTAAGGTTTGTGATATTTGTAGAAATTAATAAACTAAGTTCTTCTGTTTTTATGTTTAGTTGAGTCTGTAAATCTGATAACGATGGTATTGAATTTAAATTGTTAATTGAAGCCAAACCACTCTCTATAGTATTTATAAGTCCTTCTTCTTCAGTATCCATGATCTGTTTAAAATTATTTATTATCGAATTTCCATTGTACATAAATTCACCACTTTGTAAAAGTTCATAAATCTGATATTTTAGATTCCAGTTTTGTTCTTCATTATAATCCGAATATGGAACAGAATGACTTAAAATCTGCGTTTCACTATTTTGATATCCAAGGAGTTTAGGAATTCTCCCTATACCATTTGGACATTGAGTTAAACAAATTAAGTTAGAAGTGTTATTTAAATTTGGTTTAAACCAATCATTTCCTGGATTTGGATTAATAGGTAGAAACTTCTCATTTTGTTGTGAATTAACAAAGAATTGAGATTGTTGTGCTATGAAAGATCCGCCCCAACAAATAGCATCATTAGAAGTATAGTTTCTTTCAAATACATTGCCATTATGTATCTGATCACCAATTATACCAGTGCCAGAGGATTGATTACCTAAGACCAATCCATTATAGCCTGATGAATAAGTGGTACCTCTTAATAAGGTTCCTAAGTTGCCATTCACAAAACCTGTTGAATATCGATAATTATCGAATTGATTACAATAGAGATAGATGGATGGTGAAGTATTGTTTAACAAACCGTATGCATCTATATTTCTATTCGAAGACTCAAAATAATTACACATTATATTTGTAGTTCCGGTGCCATCATTTTTTAAGGCTGTATAATTATTTCTTACAGAATTATTCATTTTAAATGTATTTTCTACAATGTTTGAACCAGATCCGATTGTTGCAAGTCTATTGAATCCGAATTGACCCTTATTTGATTCAAAAAGATTTTTGGTAATTAACCAATATTTATAATCCCTCGTCTGATTGATTCCAATGGCATCATCATTGTCAACTGTAATAATATCATTATGATGAATATTTCCATTTGTGCCTTTGTTGTAGGCTAAATCAATACCAACATGATTAGCTACCAATCGGTTTGAAGATATTTCGCAATCACTTCTGGTATCTTTGTGATCAATACACAAATAGATATCGGACATATTATTGTCTTTTACAATTGTTTTATTTCCTCTATTAAGAATTCCAACTGTACAATGATTAAAATTAATACGCTCATTTTTACCGAACCCAGTCACATTTAGAACATTATTCTGATTATCGCTACGAGAGGCAATACCGACTCCTCCTCCCCAAAACCCAAATTGAGATATACCCGAGTTAAGGTTTAAAAATTTTACCCTTGTAACTTCTAAATCTGTGTTCTGAGCAAGAATACCATATTGTAATCCATCAAAATAAGGAAACTTAGTTGAAGTTCCTTTAATACAACTGGTCATTCCATTTTGAATTCGAATTCCGGCAAGTGATTTGTTACCTTCCAATGTCGGTTCTCCGGGATAAGATGAATTAAATGTACCGTCGAATCTAAATTTACAATCCCCTGTGACATTTAGAATTACTCCTGGTTCTATTGCATCGATCCCAATATAGGGATCTAGAAAATGACAATCATTAATAATTACCAAAGATCCTGCTTTAGCGTCAACTGCAATGTGTGCGTTATCAAAAGTACTATTTTCTGAAATTAGATAAGCGCCTGGCAATAAGGTAATTGACTTCCATCTTTCATTTGAACAGCTTTGAATATAATTATTGGTTATATAAAGAACACTTCCAGGATTAACGACAATTTCAGCTCCGGGATCCATTGAAACATGAGCATATCCTGGGCCAGGAGGAATACCTACATTGCACTGACCTAGAAGATGATATTCTGGAACATCTATAATTAGTTTACCAATAATTTTAAATTTTTGTGGACTTATTGAAGATAATTCAGGTTTAGTTAATTTAAATTGTGCAATATTATCTGATAACAAGCCAGAAACATACAACTTGTTTAAATCTTTAAAATTCGCACCTTCTCTATAATAATAATTTTGTTCACTAGCTAACTTATCATAATAAGAAGCGTAAAGCGGATAAATATCTTTCGTTAGAACCTTAAAGCTAAATGAAAATTGTTCCCAAGTTAAATCGATGTTATTAAAAAATGATGTACCATAAAGTTTGTACCCTTCTGGTTTGCCAGAATTATCATAATATCTGGTAGATTGAATGGTGCCGAGGTTTAAAAACAGTAATTCTTTAGTAGTTTTATAATCAATGTAAAAATCAATATCTTCGTAAGGCTCTTGCAATCCAATAGGATTGATGGTTACATTGATGTTATTGCAATTTCCTTCGTAAGAATAGTAACCAATGGGCGTAAAGTCAACAAAATATTTCGTCGGTTGACCAATGCACTGAATACAAATTAAAAGGTTTAGGGTTGTTGTTAATAGTGTTTTCATAATGTATTTTTTTTTAAAATAGGGTAACAATTTGTGATGCAATTTTATTATTTTGCTTAAAAACAATTAAGTAGTGTCCTTTTGCAACCATAGATAAATCAATAAAATTAGTAGTTCTCAAATACTTTAATAGAAGTTCTCCTTGCAAATTGTAAACAGAAATGTCAGCTGATTCAAAACCATTTGATTTAATTTCCAATAAGCCATTGCTTGGGTTAGGAAATAATTTAATTTCATCATCTGGACTTTGAAGTTGCTTGAAGATTTCTCCTTGTTCTTCTGGAGAAATATTCGCATTCATTACTAATTCTTTGGTATCCTTCTTTAAAGAATTTTCCTGCCATGGATCAACAGTATTACAGTCATATCTAATAATGCGATTACCAGCAGGATCATAATCATACGTAATGTAACATTGTGCTTGAATGGTCAATGTACATGAATAAAAAAGTAGAGAAATTAAGGTTGTTTTCATAATTAATTATTTTTATTTTAAGTTATAAATGTCAATTGCTTTCTTCATTTTTCGAATACCTATTTCTTCTAAAGGAATCGCGGTATAAATAAGACCTAATCCAAGGATTCCAAATAGATAATTTGGTTTTTCTTTTCTAAGAATCAAATCGCCTATAGTCCAGCCTATAGCACTTCCTCCCACGTAAGAAATCACACTGGCCCAATTAAATTTCTTTTTTCCAGACTTATATACTGAAAATGCTTCTGGATTCTTAGTTAATTCATACTTAAATTCAGATTTATCAACTTTATACTTATCAATATAATAATGTAAACCTGACCAATGACTGTTCTTAATGCTGAGATGATTAGTTTGTGGAATTGCTTGATGTATGACAAAGAAGATAAGAATGATTGTTGTGTAATATTTCATTTGATAAAAAGGTATTTATTTATGATAGAATTGATTATTTTTTATTTGTACGCCAAAGAATCTAATGCTCGAATTGCATTGTTTTTCATGAAATACAATGTTTTAGGTAATTTATTTTGTGTAAATATTTCATTCCATTTTAGATTCACCTTTTTCGGAAATGGTGCTACCATTTTCCAATCTATTATTGTGTCTCTATTTTTTATGTATCCTTTAAAGTTTGCAA
>JBDSHL010000017.1:0-1551 GCA_039918515.1 Saprospiraceae bacterium
TAGCAATGGCTATTGTTGCCGCTTTGGTCTGGGCATAATCTGCTGGATTGATAACACACATTCCAGGCAGCGTTTTCATAAGACCAATGTCTTCTAGAATTTGATGCGTAGCGCCATCTTCGCCTAAAGTAACTCCTGCATGTGAAGCACATATTTTGACATTTTTACCAGAATAGGCAACGGATTGGCGAATTTGATCATAAACTCTTCCTGTAGAAAAATTGGCAAAAGTTCCTGTATAAGGTATTAATCCAGTTGTAGCCATACCTGCTGCTATACCTATCATATTGGCTTCGGCAACACCAATTTGAAAAAACCTTTCTGGAAATTCTTTTTCAAAAGCGTCCATCTTAAGTGATCCTACAAGATCAGCACAAAGGGCTACTACTTTAGAATTATTTCTTCCAGCCTCTAACAAACCATCCCCAAAGCCATTTCTCGTAGCAATTTTCTGAGTACTAATATATTTATCCCAACTGCTCATAGCTTATAGTCACCAAGGGTTTCTTCCAATTGTGATAATGCGTTGGCACATTGTTCATCATTCGGAGCAATTCCATGCCATTTGTTGGTTCCCATCATGAAATCAACACCAAATCCCATAACCGTTTTCATTAGATTTACAATTGGTTTACCTTTAAAAGTTTGTTCTTTTGCAATATTTAGACATGCATTTATGGAGTCCATATCATTGCCATTAGAATGCAGTACAGTCCAACCAAATGACTCCCATTTGGCGCTGAGATCTCCGAGAGACATAATTTTATCATTAGGACCATCGATTTGCTGTCCATTCCAATCAACGGTTGCAATTAAATTATCAGCTTTATAATGTGCTGCAGCCATAATGGCTTCCCAGTTTTGACCTTCTTGAAGTTCTCCATCTCCAGTGAGACAATACACCAATTTATCTTCTTTATTTAACTTTTTACTTAAAGCAATACCAAGAGATACACTTAAGCCTTGACCTAATGAACCCGTAGAAACCCTTACTCCTGGAATGTGTTCATGAGTTGAAGGATGACCTTGAAGTCTTGAATTTATTTGTCGATATGTACTTAATTCATCTAATGAGAAATACCCGGATCTAGCTAAAATACTGTAATAAACTGGAGAAATATGACCATTTGATAAGATGAATACGTCTTCATCTTTGCCAGTCATGTCAAAAGGCAGATTATGTCTTAAATGATTGAAAAACAAAGAAGTAATAAAGTCTGTACAACCTAAAGAACCTCCAGGATGCCCACTCTTAGCATGCCAGGTCTGACGAATAATATCACGTCTAACTTGTGAGGCGATGGACTTGAGTTCAGAGATGGTTTTCATAAATAAGAGCCCAAAGGTATACAATGCATTATTAAATTCTTTAATGAATACGGCATATTTTAGTAATAAATGTGAGTTGTATGAAATTACTAAGGAAGAAATTATATTTTTAACAAAAAGTTAGGTTCTAAGACCTTATTTTTATTAAAATTTGCAGTCAATTTCGAATTTCAATGTTTAGACATATCATCCCTAACTATTTATTATTTATTTACCTACTTT
>JBDSHL010000018.1:0-9876 GCA_039918515.1 Saprospiraceae bacterium
AGGTCCTACTGCGGTTGGGAAGACGGAAATGTCATTAAGATTGGCTCATCAGCTAAGCATTCCGATCATTTCTGCAGACAGCCGTCAGGTATTTTGTGAAGTAAATATTGGCACTGCTAAGCCTTCAATAGAACAACTGAATGAAGTTAGACATTATTTTATAAATCATATTCCTGTCGATTCATCGTACAATGTTGGCCAATATCAACATGAAGTTTCGGATATTATCGCTCAACTTTTTAGAGTTTATGATCATATTTTGATATGTGGCGGAACAGGATTATACATACATGCGATAAGAAATGGTCTGGATATTTTTCCAGAAATACCTATTGAAATTCGCGATCAAGTTCGAATGAATTATGAGTTATTAGGTTTGGAATATTTAATAAATGAAATAAATAGATTGGATGTCGAATATTCAAAGTACGTGGATCAATCTAATCCCAACAGGTTGATGCGTGCATTAGAAGTCTGTTTAAGTACAGGGTTGCCGTATTCTAGTTTTATAGGTAAAAAGAAGCAAGATAGCCCCTATGAATTCAAGGAAATTTTTTTAAATACGGATAGAAAAAGTCTATATCAAAGAATAAATAATCGCGTTGACAATATGATTAAAGAGGGTTTAATAAATGAAGTTGAATCTTTATCAAAGTATAGAAATACTCAAGCCCTAAATACAGTTGGGTATAGGGAACTCTTTAAATATATAGATAAAGAATGGACTTTAGAGATGGCCATTGATAAGATCAAACAACACAGTAGAAATTATGCGAAACGGCAAATTACTTGGTTTAATAAATACAGTCAGGGAATTAATGTTTCTCCTTCACAGGATAAGGAAATAATGGACTATATTAACGCTTAAAATTCGTCTCTTTGGTTTAATTTCTTGTTGAATGTAACGAGCCTAATACCTTTAACTCGTCTAGCCAATACGACCATTTCGTAAGGGGCAATTTTTGCTGTATTAAATTCGAAAAGATAGAAATTCATATATTCACTTATTCTTTTCGTCATCTTGAATTCATAAGGTTTAAACAACTGTTCAAGATGTGCAACAGATTGTGTAGAATCCATATCAATTTGAATCTGATTTTTTATCAAATCACCTGAATTAACTTCCTTGTCCTTAAGGGCTAATAACCATGCGTTATTCTCGATTAAAAGACTAAGATCTTTATGTATTTCTTCAAGTTCTTGTGGCAAAGAAGAATTAGATTGAATTTCAATTTGACTGGAATCAGTATTGTTGAATATTTTTAA
This sequence comes from Saprospiraceae bacterium, assembly GCA_039918515.1. Classification (GTDB taxonomy): domain Bacteria; phylum Bacteroidota; class Bacteroidia; order Chitinophagales; family Saprospiraceae; genus Vicinibacter. The sequence continues at coordinate 1,267 of JBDSHL010000018.1, forward strand.
GGTGGTCACAGGCAAATCAGGAATGTTACGCAAATATTTGGATTTATAAGATTTCCAGTTCAGCGAATAAATTTTCTTCGTTAATTGATCAAGTTGTACAACATTCAAAGTTGAATGGTATACACCAATTTTGTCAAGGTTGGCTATTCCTTGTAGTATAACTAAGCCATCCTTGTATACTGTTAAGGTATAAACCGCACATTTTCCAAAACATGAAGATTTACTTAAGGCAATTATTTTTTGAATTTGATTATCTTCTTGAATAGGTTGGATAATATGTCTATTGCAACTGAAAAGATATAGACCAATAAATATTATAAGAATGTAAACTTTTGTCAATACAGAGAATTTCATTGAAGTATAGATTATAACACAAAGATAATATATTGATCTAATTATTATTCTACTTTAATCAGTATCTCCATTCCTTTTTTATAATTTTTGACATCAACACCTTCTTGATATGACCTTGAGCCATAATTTAATGTAGTGGCAGGTGTTCCAAAGACGACAAGTAATTTGCCAATGGTATTAGCTCGATTGAGGTTAAATTCGTCACTAATTTGGTTTTTATCATTAAAGGCTATTATGTCTAATTGCTTTGATTTGATTGGCTGGATTATATTGGAAATTTTTTGAATAAGGCTTGCCCCTTCAGGAGTAAGGGCGGCTGTTTCGGAAAGATATAAATAACTTTGTGGGAGAACTATAATGACGTATTGATCTTCCTTGACGACGAGCATTCCCGGTTGGTGTATGTCTGAAATTGTTTTTTGTAATTTCAGGAATAAACCATCCTTTAGAGTAGAACTCGATCTTGAATTCTCAGTTTTATTTATTGACGGTATGTTGGCGGTAGTTTTGGGTTTATTTTTTTCCAGTGTAGATTTTTTGTACACCACTTCAGGTTTAGTATTTTTCAAAGTATCATTATAAGCGATAGGGATTAGGCTTTTTTGTAATTCAGCATTCGACTTAGTTAATTTTTCATTTTTGGTATTTAAAACATTCAATTTCGTTTCAAGATCTGATATTTTATTTTTCAATTCAACTTCATTGTTTTGGGTTTGTTGCTGAAATTCAGTGAAACGTAATTGAAGTTCATTGATGCGGTTATTTTTTACAACTAGACTATCTTGATATTCACTTTTATTTATTTTGTTACTTGATTTACTGGCTTCTTTTCGCAACTCAAGTATTTGTTGGTTTTGATTGTCAATTTTTTTAATGAATTCATTATTTTGGACTTGTAATGTAGAAACAAGTGATTCATTCTTTTTGTAATCATCATCTAAATGGATTTGTTTAGTCTTTAAGGTATTTAATTGATTTTCTTGCAGTTCATTTTTTTTAATTAATTCATCATTCTTGACTTGTAATGTAGAAACAAGTGATTCATTCTTTTTATTATCAGCTTCTAATTGGGTTTGTTTAGTCTTTAAGGTATTTAATTGATTTTCTAGCAGTTCATTTGTTTTAATGAATTCATCATTTTTGACTTGTAATGTAGAAACAAGTGATTCATTCTTTTTATTATCATTTTCTAATTGAGTTTGTTTAGTCTTTAAAGTACTTAATTGATTTTCTAACAGTTCATTTTTTTTATTTAATTCGTCAACAATGATCTGAGCGGATTTAACAGAATTTGAAGATTTAGATTTATTTTCACTGAGCTCTTTTATATCATTACTTTTGATTAGTAAATCGTTCTTTAGTGAATTATTGCTCATCTGAATTAGCCTAATGGCTTCATCCTTTTCACTTACAGTCTTTTTTAATTTATAGAGTTCTTCATTTTGTTTTTCTTGAGATGATATTAATTCCTTATTTTTATTCTTTGAAGATTCTAATTCAGTGGTTAGTTGAGCTATTTTTTCCTTCTCTTTGAGCGTCTTTTTTGAATCATTGTTGACTATTTTTTTGGAAAGATTCTCGTTTAATTTAATTTGTTCCAATTCATTTTTTTGAGTGAGAATGGTTTTGACAAGAGAATCATTTTCAGTCGATTTAATTTGGAGCGTTTTTTGTATTTCGGAAATACTTTTATTTTTTTCATTGTCCATCAATTCCAGTTTCAAGGAATATCCATTTAAGGTTTTTTTCAATTGGGCATTATTTTCCTTTTCAATAGAGTATTTAATTTCTAATTGTTGAAGATATTGAGATTGGATATCAAATTGTTTTTGTAAATCCGAATTTTGTTTTTTGCTTTTAATGGTTTTGTTATTTAAATAGGTATCATAATCATTAGGCATAATGGTATTCGTAGGAATGGACTTCAGAGAATCCATTTGATGTTGTAGATTAGAAATTGAATATTGTAATTCTATGTTAGCTTCTGCAATGGTCGCATTGAGTCTTTGATCTTCTGAAACCGTAACTTTCTTAGGTGGATTATTAGCGTACTGAAGGTATATTTTTGCCAGAACTCTTTCGGTCTTATCAAGCTGAGTTTCCAATTCTTTGATCTTAAACCTTTCAAGTTTAGCTAAGGAATCTAGTTCATGTAACCGCTGATTATTTTTTCGCAATTCCGTTAATTGAACCTGAGACTCCTTAAATTTAGAGCTGGATACACATGCCAATTGTAGGCAAATAAGAGCAAAGAGTATGAATAATGACTTGATTTTCACCATAATATGTGCAAAGTTCAACTATTATACCAAATTTTTGGAATAATTTTAAAGAAGGTATCAATAACAACCCTTTTACAAATTAATATGTTAGTTTACAAATAATACGGATTTTGGAACAAATAGTCATTCCTTCAAGTAATATTCAGATAAATTTAACCTATGAAATTGAAGAATTTAGAAGCCAATGGGACATAAACAATAATATTCCAATAATGCTTTCTTTGGACTATCTCATCGGACTTGAGCATTCGAAACCAGATGGGATGAAGCTAGTTTATGGTTATATTCAGAAAAAGAATAAAACTATTGCACTTTTTCACCTACAAATTGTAGGATTCGATGCTGAGAAGCGACTTAGAGTTCAATTGGAAACCGGCCAATCCTCTACATTGAGCGATAAAATCGCACTGGCAATCAAATTATTTTTTGCACGAAAGGTTAATATTCAAGGCATAATTCTTGGCAATCTCTTGACCGCCGGACCCTATGGAATAGTATTTGATAAAGAATTACAACTTTCCGAAAAGTCTTCATTAATTGAAGAATTTTCAAGTGCTTTAATTTCTAAATCCAAATCACTCGAAGGCATTTCTATGGTTGTTATAAAAGACATCAACCCAGAGGAAAGTTTAAGTGCATCAACTTGTAAAAAACATTCCAGATTTCATGAATTTACAATTCAACCATCCATGTGTCTAAGAATTAGGACGAATTGGACTTCTATCGATGATTATTTAGGTGATTTGGAAAGTAAATATCGTATGAAGTTAAAAAAGGTTTTAAGACTAGGTGAACAATTAAAAGTAATAGATGCGGATTATGCATTGTTGGAAGATAATGAAGATAAAATATTTGCTTTATATCATGAAGTAGCAGAAGCTGTTGGATTCAATTTAGTAGATCTTAAAAAAGAATACTTTCTATCGATTAAGAAATCAGTTCCTAGAAATTTCAAAGTCAAGTTGGTTTATCTAGAGAATGAGTTGGTAGCCTTTTACAGTTATTTTGATAATGGAACAATTATGAATGCACACTTTGTTGGATATCGAAAAATCTTTAACAGAAGTCTTGAACTATATCATAACATACTTCTGTTTTATCTGAAAGATGCCATCTCCATTGGATCATCCTCCATTGAATTTGCAAGAACCGCTTTGGAGATTAAAAGTTCTCTTGGTGCTGAACCCATAGATTATTATTGTTATATTGCTCATAAATCACATTTCATCAATAAACTTGTGCCGAGTATTCTGGATTTACTTAAACCTGTTGAAGAATGGCAACCAAGATCACCTTTTAAGAAAGCGTCAAGTTAAACCCATGTTAAAACCCTTTCAAGTTTAATTTTGATTGCTGACAATATGCTTAACTTTACCATATTATGAGGACGATGATCTATACCGTTATATTCTTTAACTTGCTCTCAATTAGAAATGTTTTTGGGCAGGAACTGCCAATGTTATCAGGTATTAGAAGCAAATATTTTATATTAAATAATGGCGAAGATTCATGTTTAAGCAATGGTCTCAAAAACTCATCAGTTCAGATGATTTATTTATTGTTTGCGGCTGAAGAAGACCCGATTGGCCTGGATCCTGGATTAAGTATAGATGGAAGATGGAGGTCTATTCATCTCATGAATATACTTAAAGACGAAGATATAGCTGCTTGTTTCTCAACACCTTTTCGAAGGAATGAACTAACTTTACAAGTACTCAGTGAAAAGATTCAAATTCCCATCACTTATTACGATCAGGCAGACCTGAAATCACTTTTTAATAAAATTCAAAATTTAAAAAATAATAGTACAGTGGTAATGGTTCATAAAGAAACTCTTCCTTTAATCATTGAACATTTCACACAAAAGGCATTCACAGAAAGTATAGTAAATCAGCCTTCTGATCGTATTTTTGTACTTGAAAGGCCAGTAAAGGGTACTAGTAAAATTCAGACTTTCAGATACAATATCAGATAAACCAGTAAAACACATGGAACTAGGTTCACGCTATACTCCTCTTGGAATAGAAGAAAAATGGTATAAGCATTGGGAAGATCTAAATTACTTTCATTCTATCCCTGATGAAAGAGAACCATTTACTATAGTCATACCTCCTCCCAATATTACTGGAGTTCTTCACATGGGACATATGTTGAACATTACTATTCAAGATATACTTATTAGAAGAGCTCGCTTACAGGGCAAAAACGCTTGTTGGGTGCCAGGAACAGACCATGCATCAATAGCTACCGAAGCGAAGGTTGTTAGGATGTTGCGTGATCAGGGGATTAAGAAATCAGATATTAGCAGAGAAGAATTTCTTAATTATGCCTTTGAGTGGAAAGAAAAATATGGAGGATTAATACTGCAACAACTTAGAAGACTTGGAGCTTCGTGTGATTGGGAAAGAACTGCCTTCACAATGGATGAAAAGAGATCTGAAGCAGTTATAAAAGCCTTTGTGGATCTTTATCATAGAGGAAAGCTTTATAGGGGCAAAAGAATGGTGAATTGGGATTGTGAAGCTAAAACCGTTTTGTCCAACGAAGAAGTATTATATAAAGAAGAACAAGCCCAATTATTTAACATCAAGTATATTAGTCAACATGATCCAAATTCCTCCATTGTAATTGCTACTCAAAGGCCTGAGACGATCATGGCAGATGCTGCCATTGCCATCCATCCAGAGGATCCTAGATATCGTCATCTGATTGGAACAAAAGTAATTATTCCATTAATTAATCGGGCTATTCCAATTATTGAAGATACTTATGTCGACATTGAATTTGGGACTGGTGCATTGAAAGTTACCCCTGCGCATGATCAGAATGATTATGAAATAGGCGTAAGGCATAAGCTAGAAATTGTGGACATATTGAATGATGATGGTACTTTAAATTCTAATGCAAAAATATTAGTAGGAGAGGATCGATTTACTGCTAGGAAAAAAATAAAATCATTACTGGAAGAAGCCAATGTATTGGTTTCCATTCAGGATTATAAGACCAGTATTGGAAGATCTGAAAGAACTCATTCTGTTGTCGAACCTAAATTAAGTCTTCAGTGGTATGTAGACTCCAAACAATTGTCCGAACCAGCGTTAAAAGCTGTAATGGAATCAGAAATTGAGTTTCTGCCTGATCATATGAAAAATACCTATAGACATTGGATGGAAAATATTCGCGACTGGTGTATTTCGAGACAATTGTGGTGGGGGCATCGTGTACCTGCTTACTATTATGGTGAAGAAATTTTTGTTGCAGAAACTAAAGAAGAAGCGATACACTTAGCAATAGAAAAAATAGGCATTTCAAATTTTAATCCAGTCCTACTCTTTCAAGATGAAGATGTTTTAGATACATGGTTTTCATCATGGTTATGGCCTATTTCTGTATTTGATGGATTTAATAATTCAAAAGACTTTCAATATTATTACCCAAGCAATGTATTGGTTACTGGTTGGGATATTATTTTTCTTTGGGTTGCAAGAATGATTATGGCTGGATATGAATGGAAGAATGCCAAACCATTTAAACAAGTGTATTTTACTGGAATGGTAAGGGACAAGCAAAGAAGAAAAATGTCTAAATCTTTAGGTAATTCTCCTGATGCTTTGGAATTAATCAATGAATATGGGGCAGATGGTGTGAGATTTGGAATGTTGTCCTCTTCTCCAGCAGGTGGAGATTTATTGTTTGATGAAAAACTATGTGATCAAGGGAGAAGTTTTTGCAATAAATTATGGAATGCAACGCGACTCATTCAAAGTTGGAAAAGTTCATCCATAGATGCAAAAGATTATGAGACATTAGTCATGTCATGGATGAATGATAGAATTACAGAAATCTATATAGAATCGGATAAGTTGATTGAGCAATCGAGATTGAGTGAAGCACTTAAATTAATTTATTCTTTTATTTGGGAAGATTTTTGTGGTTTTTATCTTGAAGCACTAAAACCACAAGAATCAAGTAATATATCGCAAGAAGTATATTTAAATACCATTGGATATTATGAAAGAATATGTACCTTACTTCATCCATTTACACCTTTTATCACTGAAGAAATATGGCATCAATTAAAAACTCGACAAGCAAGAGAGGATTGTATGATGTCATCCTATGAACAAATTAGAATTGTCGATAAAAAATTATTGGAAACCATAAGTGAAGTAAGAAATATAACAACCAATGTGAGAGAGTTGCGAAGTAAACATTCCATTAAGATGAATGTAGAACTTCCATTATATGTTCAACAATCTAATATTGATAATGTGTTATTAACAAAAGGAGCAAAGTCTTTACTTATAAAAATGGCAAGATTATCAGATTGTACTGAAGTAATAAGTGAGGTTGCTCATACCCAGTCATTTATTGGTATGCGACATAAATATTATGTTCTTATGCCCATTACAATCGATGTTCAAGCCGAAAAGCAAAGGCTCTTAAAGGACATTGAATATGCACAAGGCTTTGTAGGCTCAATTGAGAAAAAATTATCAAATGATCGATTCAGAACAAATGCTCCAGGTGCTTTAATTGAAAAAGAATTGAGAAAATTAGAGGATGGCAGGATCAGACTTCAGTCACTTAAAGAAAGTTTAAATTCATTAAATGCTGATTTATAAGACTTTATGTATCATTCTTATAAAAATATAGTGAAAAACTAGGGGTAAACAACTAATTTAGAAAATTAGGGGTTTCTACTGAGTATTTGGTATTCTATTTATTGCTTATCTTTGTGCCAATCCGATACATATTCGATCTAATCAGATCGCTTATTCACTAATTAAATATATTATATGACCTCAAAAACAAGATTTACACAGAATTTGCTGCATTTATTCTTAGCAATTCTGTTCACCAGCCTTAATGCACAGAGTGTGAATGACATTAACATTCATTCTACTATGCCCAAGCATAATACTCAGATTGCCAAAAAAGTAGCTGATGCCCAGCAAGCTCAGATTCCTTTTAAGCAGGTTGACTTTATGACTAAAATTCAAACAAATCCTGAAGCACTTAATCTTTTCGGTGTTCGTCAAGCTTCTTTCTTCAAGTTAGATAAAAATATTTTAGAACAAATAAGTATTCAGAGACCTGAAGCTTTAAATTTTAGTGTGAAATTATCCGAACAAGAAAGCATAGAAGTAGAACTAGTACAGAGCCATCCGGTGACAAATGATTTCTATGTTACGACATCAGATGGATCAAGACCAGCTTTTACTTTAGGAACTTTCTATCAAGGAGTTATAAAAAACAATGAGGAGAACTCCATTGTTGCAATCACTTTTTTTGACGACAAAGTCCTAGGATTGATATCAATTGATCAGAAGAACATTATTTTTGAATCTATTCCTAGTGAACCGAATAGCCTTATCATTTATGATGATAAAGAAGTAATTAAGAATACAGAATTAGCTTGTATGACGGATCGCTTAGAACCTGTGCTTAGAGGAAAAGAATATGGTGCCGAAATGACAGCCGGAGATTGTATAAGAGTTTATATAGAGTGCGATTATGCATTGCATAATAATAAAGGAGGTGTCCAACCTACTATAGATTGGATCACATCTGTATTTAATAATGTTAAGACCTTATATACCAATGAGAGTGTGAATACCACATTATCGGAAGTATTTGTGTGGACAAGTGCAGATCCTTATAGCAAAACGGATTCCTATACCGCATTGACACAATTTAAAACTCAAAGACCAACCTTTAATGGAGATCTTGCACATTTAGCTGCATTAGGTGGTAATAATATCGGTGGAATTGCTTGGGTTGATGCACTTTGCTCAAGTTATAAATATGCCTATAGCAACATTTCCTCATCCTATAGTAATGTTCCAACTTATTCATGGACCGTCGAAGTATTGACACATGAGATGGGTCACAACGTGGGTTCAAATCACACTCAATGGTGTGGTTGGGTTGGAGGTGCCATAGATAATTGTTACACTACCGAAGGTGGTTG
>JBDSHL010000019.1:0-1802 GCA_039918515.1 Saprospiraceae bacterium
CTAGGATTTGATCCGCCCGCTCGCGGGCGGATTGGCTTGTAATAGAAAGTCTATTGCATAATGCGGGTTTAATAGATCACTAATGGGCAAAAAAAAAGACCTTCAATAGAAGGTCCTTTTTTTATACAATTAAAATTCTTAATTATTAATTTTTTTATCAGATTGTACATTTTTGTCTTTTGAACAAGTTTTAGCACCTTTTGCACAGCATGCTTTTTTGCCTGCACAGCAAGATTTGGTAGTAGAACAACTGGTCTTAGAACTAACGAAAGTTGCAGTTGCTTCATCGTATTTCACTTCAGAAGAAACCATTTTTCCAGAATCATCCTTTGATGTTTTAAAGAAACAAACTTTGTCAGATCCCTTACAAGTTCTTTTCTCGATGGATGCATCTTTGCTGGCTGCAGTAGTGGCAGCAGAAAGGTAAGCATCTGTTGTAATATTAGTTGAAGTAGCAACATTAGCATCCCGAGTTTCAGTTTGGGCAAAATTATTGGTTAAACCAATCGTTAAAAATGTAATTAGAAGAATAGCAATTTTTTTCATTTTTTAATATTTATTTTGTACAAAATTATAGTAGAACGATCAATTGTATTCAAAAAATGCTTATTTTTAACAATTATTTAAATAATGCAAAGATGATAAAACTCATAATGTACACAATGTCAATACTTTGTATAGCTTCTTTCTGCGACTGTAACTCATCTAAAGGAGTGAAAAAAGAAGGAGCTGAAGTCATTAAAATTGGCTCAGGTGGAGGATTCGCTGGTAAAGAGATGAGTTTGATAATTCATGATGATGGCAGTTTAAGTTCATCTACAGGAGATCATTATAAGAAAATCAAGAAGGAAGTTCTATCTCAACTTTTGTCCAATATTGCTGTTCTAGGTATTGATAAGCTTGATTATAATCTGCCAAGTAATTTATATCAATTTGTGGAAATAAAATCTGGTTCTGATACTAAACGTCTTGCTTGGGATCCACAATCTCCTGAGGTTCCGAGTTCTCTAAAATTGTTTTACAATAATATAAATAATATATTTAAAAATTCTAAGAAATGAAAAATGTCTTTTTACTATTTATAATCTCATTCATTGCCTTTAATTTAAATGCACAATTATTAAAGGAAAAACATGATTTTACCAATCCTATAATTGACTTATCTGGCAAAATTCTTACCAAACCTTTTGGTTCAGTTACAAAAAGACCTTTGAGCCAAGATGTTCATAGTCTGGCGACTTTTTCATCTGATAAATTTAATACTTTCCGTAAATCTTTGTCTGGAATTCAAATTCTTGATTATAACGATCAAGGTGTTCCTAAGATTTTTTCAAGCGATAACTTACTTGTTCCAAGGGATAAAAATAAAGAAGAGTTTTTTTCAGATTATTTAAAAAAAGCTTTGGATCTTAATCAATCTAAAATTCAATTTAGTTTATTGAGTACCATTCATGACGAACTAGGCGCTGATCATTCTAAGTTTCAAGAACTTTATAAAGGGATCCCAGTCCTGAATGCAGAATATATCATGCATTCCTATAGCAATGCTTCATTATATGCGAATGGTTATGCTTGGAATATTAATAAAGAATTAAATATCATTCCAAAGATTCAGAGCGCAGATATTGAAAATTTATGCAAGCAATTTTTTCAAAGAAAAAATATCAACTTTATTAGTCAGAAGATAAACACCAAACTTCAATCAGGAATTAAACAGAATTATCTTGCATTATGGCAAAGTGATGCTTCAAAAGAATGGAATCTTATTTATTATGTTAAGGTGAGCCCGAACTTAAGAGAGA
>JBDSHL010000020.1:0-6888 GCA_039918515.1 Saprospiraceae bacterium
GCTTATTAGGATCTTTTGTAGGACGCAACATGGCCGCAGAACCTTGTATCGTATTTATTTGATCAATTAAGGAGTCGCGATAAGAAATGAATTTATCCATCAAATTGTGAGGAAGTGGTTCTCCAGATGGGAATTTTAATTTTCTATGATCGACTTGTACATCATTTTTCCAAAATCTAAAACAAACATGAGGTCCTGTAGCTAACCCAGTCTTTCCTACATAACCAATAATCTGTCCTTGATTAACTGCGCGACCTGGCTTAATACCAGAGGCGAATTTCGACATATGTAGATATTGGGTTACATAAATTTCATTGTGTCTAATTTTTACAAAATTTCCATTGCCAATGGTATAACTTGCAGCAATTACAACACCATTGCCAACAGACATGATGGGTGTTCCGACAGGGGCCGCATAATCAGTTCCAAAATGTGGTCTAGAATATTTTAAAACAGGATGAAATCGGTTCAATGAAAAACCCGAACTGATTCTTGAGAACCTAACAGGAGCCTGAAGAAAACTTCTTCTCAATGGACGACCATTTATATCATAGTAATCAAATTTACCATTAACATCAAATCGAAAAGCGTGATGTTCATTACTTCCTGTATTGAAATAAGCGGCAAGTAAGGTACCTTCTGTACTTGGTTGACCATCAATCCAGGTTCGATCAAAAATGAGTTTAAATGAAGAACCTGATTGAACATGGAGAAAGTCAACGCTTGTTGCCAAGGCATCTTCCATTTGATCAATAATGTTTAGAGAAACTCCAGACTCTTCAAGTGCTTGCCAAAGTGAATTTTTGATATGACCAAAAGCAGATTCCCTTTTGATCTCCATTTTTTTATTAATTATTCCAGGACTTGAAGTGCCTGACAAATCGCAAACAATGACTTTAGAAGGGGCAAGTTCATAAAGTAAAAAATCAGGATGAGTACATTCGTTGGTACTAACAAGATAATATTTATTGCCAGATCGAATACTTCGCATATCAATTATGCCTTCGAGGTTTTTTAATATTTTGGAAATCTTATTGCGATTTATTCCAAGATCAAATAATAATTCGGGAAACAACTGACCGTTTTTGAACTTTTGCTCTTGAAAATTAAAAAGGCTTAAATCAAATCCAAGTCGTTGTACCGGTTTAATATTACATTCATTAGACGCTGACTTAGGCAAAAAATTGGTTTCAGAACTCAATATAAATTTGAGCAAAAATCCATTTATCAATAAGAGGGCTAAAAAGGCAATAACACTTACTGATTTTTTTAAAATCTCTGATAAAGTCATCTACTCTGTTTGAATTAATGAAATAAGAAGAGCAAAAGTAAGGGATTTTGAGGAAAAAAGACTTATGTTAAACCTTTTGAATATCAATTATGAGGTAAAATTAACACATTTAATAATAAATATGTATAAAAATAAGATAATTAGTAATTTACATATTAAATATTTTTAAATACTACAATTTAATAAACTTGTTTGCCTTCTTGAGATCACCTTCTGAATACAACTAGAACATTATAGGTATCTTTTTTAATACTTGGTCTATTCATGTTTTTAATTCGAATTAATAAATCTGAATTAGGAGAAAAGTCTATAAGTCAATAATATAAGAGACAACATTTCTCAAATTCTTAAAGCTTAGGGAATAGGTTACTTCTTGGATTTAGAAGGTAAAGCTTGAAAAACTGTATTGATAGAGTCCTTGAGCATTGATTATCTTTGCAGAAGGAACATTGAGGAATTTAAAAGAATTATAAGATCTTGATAGACAGCAGTTTATTTAATATTCATGGCAAGCTTATTAGAATTGATTACCCGGCCATAATGGGAATTATTAATCTTAGCCAAAATTCATTCTATTCAGAAAGTATCTTGAGTAGTCCAACCGAAATAGTAAATAAGGCCCAAAAGCATTTAGAAGAAGGTGCTCAGATCATAGATCTTGGTGCCGCATCGACCCGACCCGGATCTAAAATAGTTGATCCATTACTAGAACAAAGACTGCTTATTGAAGCATTCGATTTGATCACTCCGATGAAAGGTAAGGCCTTGATTTCAATTGACACAATGCATTCATCAACTGCGCAAATAATGTTGGAGAGAGGAGCCCATTTAATTAATGATGTGTCTTGTGGGGAATTTGATCCTAACATGATAGATGTTGTTGCAGATTTTAATGTTCCATATATAGGAATGCATATGCGCGGAATCCCTGAGAATATGCAGAGTGAAGAGCATCTAGTCTATGAAGATTTGGTTTCTGAAATCATTCAGTATTTTAGTAGGAAGAAATTTGAATTGCTAGATAAGAATGTTCATCAGTTAATCTTTGATCCTGGATTTGGATTTAGTAAAAATTTAAATCAGAATTATGAACTTTTATCTAAATTGAACTTATTTCAAATATTGGAATGCCCAATTCTTGTAGGATTATCTAGGAAATCTATGATTGCCAAAATTTTAGGAACCAATGCAGAAGGCTCACTTCACGGTACCATTGCAGCTCAGACTATTGCCTTGATGCAAAGTGCCTGTATTCTTCGAGTGCATGATGTAGCTCCAGCGAAAGATCTAATTCGAGTATTTCAAGAATTTAAAAGGGAAGATGCTAAATTTTAGTTATTTTTAATATCTACAACATAAAGTAAATGATTTAAGTGTTTGAGTAATAGAATAAATGAAGGAAGTTAGTCCAATTAGCCGAAGTAAGAGATTCATTTTAAGATCCTTAGTCGTAATGAAGAGGATAGTGCAATCTGTTGCGCTCATCATTTTATTTATTTTGATTGCATTCTTTCTTATTAATTCAACTAAATTTCTGAGTTGGTCTAAATCACGTATCATTGGATTATTAAAAGATCAAATTGAAAATAAAATTGAATATCAGAGTCTTGAGTTTAATTTCTTTAATGGTCTTCATTTAAAGGATCTGGTTATCTATGATCAACATGAAGATACACTTCTTTATAGTAAAAATTTGGAGGTAAACTTTGGAAAGAGTTTATGGAGCTTAGTGAAAAATGAGTTAACTTTTGATGATTTAGATCTCGAAGATTCAAAGATATTCATAACTCATTATAAAGATGAAGCTGAGGACAGTTTTCAACAATTTTTAAAACAGTTTAAGAAGTCGAATAACAAGAATAGTAATAAACTGGAGTTTAATTTAAAGGTCATTGCAATCAAAAACCTTATCCTTGAAAGAATGGATTACAATTCTTTGAACAATGAAATATATAGTGTTGAAGAAGCACATATTAAGATTCAAAATATGGATTTGTTGGCTCAATATATTCAAATAGAAGAGATTTTGCTTAAGCACCCGCGTGTTGCATTAATAAGATATTCAAATTCAAGCCCAGATAAAATTATTCCAATTTCAATTGGTAATCTCGATAGTATTTGTATAGATGAATTTGTAATAGTGTGTAAGAAATTAGTTATAGAAAATGGGAGATTTGCTTTTGATAAATGCGAAGCATTGGATTCTGATATTCCTATAAAAAATGAATTTAATTCGAAGCATTTTTTTGTAAATGATGTGGAATTAAAACTTAGTAATTTAATAGTGGAAGGGGGCTTGATCAATTCAGGTGAAATGCAATCTTCTTGTACTGTAAACAATGAATTTAATCTTCAATCCATAAAATATTCTGATCTTACACTAAGTAAAGATGAATTAAATTTAAAGCGTTTTAAAATTTTTACAGAAAACTCTCATATAGGAGATAGTTTAAATATTCAATTTGTAGATGATTCTAAAAATATCAATTTATTAGATAGGTTATTTGTTCAATTTTTGCTGAGAGATACAAGAATTAGTATGAGTGATTTATTATATTTCATTCCAATCTTAAAGAAGAATGAATACTTAATGGCTAATAAAGAAATACAGGCAGAAATTGCAGGTTTATTGGTTGGCCGATTGAATAATCTTAAAGTTTTTAATCTTGTAGTTGATATTCCCAATAAATTAGAATTTCGAGGAGATGCATTTACACGTGATATAGTAGTTAAGGGTGAAGCGTTGTTGAATTTGAATATTAAATATTTAGTAAGTAGTTCACAATTTATACAGTCTTTGATACCCTCTTTACAAAAAATAAAAATCTTCGACCAAATTGGAAAGTTCAGGTATACAGGGAGATTTGATGGTTATTTTGAAGACTTTGTATCTTATGGAACAATCAGTTCTGATCTTGGAGTTTTACGTCCAGATTTACGATTGAACCTTCGTCCAGGAGTTGATGTCGCAACATGGTCAGGTTCGTTGACTTTGCAAGATTTCAATTTAGGCCAATTGCTTCATGTTAAAGATTTAGGAAAAGTCAGTATGAAAGCGGATATTCGCAATGGAAAGGGCTTGAGGATAGATAGAATGAATGCAGAATTGAAAGCTGATATTTATAGCTTATTATATAGGTCATACAATTATCAGAATATCCACCTTGATGCTAAAGTGAATAAAGATTTGTTTGATGGTGAGGCTAAAGTGAAAGACAAAAACCTAGACTTAATTTTTAAAGGCAGAATTTCAAATTTTAATTCTATCCCCAAATTATTATTTAATGCAGAAATTGCAAAAGCTGATTTGAAGGCACTTAATTTTTCCAATCGTTCCTATATTATTTCTGGAAATGTTGAATCAGATCTTAGTGATTTAGATATAGATAAAATTAGTGGAGACCTGAGAATAAAAAATGGTTTAATTTATGATTATGAAAAAAATCATATACTGAATATTGGCAATATTGCTATGAATCAACGTCGAGATAATGATATCGTATCTACTTCGATTGAATCAGATATTATAAATTTTAATTCACACGGGGATTATAAACTTAAGTCCGTTTATAATCAGATAATGAGTTTTCTCAATAAGCAATATCCGGAAATATTTATCGACCTTGCTATTGGCTTTCAAGAAAACCCAAGTCCTATATTTATTGAATCTAATTTTGAATTGAAGGATTTAAATAAGGTGTCAAATTTTTTTGATTTGAATGTGAAATCATCACATGTATATGGTGATTTTATAATCAACAGTGAAACTGGTATTCTAAAATCTAATATTAAAGGAGATTTGTTTCAAATAAAAAATGTAAAAATTGACACTTTTAAAGCCAATATGAGTGGCAGTTTGAATCAATTAGAAGGAGAATTTGTAAGCTCAGGAATTAAGTTGGATGGAAAATATTTACTCAAAAAGATTTCAGTCAAACAAAGTTTTCTCAATTCAACAATGCATTTTAAGATATTAGCACGGGATTCAATAGATTCTAAAGATATCATTGCTATGAGTATTGGATCAGTAAAAGACGGTTTAAATAAGAAATTCTATCTCGAAGGGAAAGGACTCATTTTAAATGGAGACAATTGGTTTTATGATAAAGATGCCAGTTTTACCATTGGTAAAAATTACTTATCTACAGAAAATCTTAGAATATTTGACTCTATAAGTGAAGTTCGTATTTCAGATATTGATCAAATAGGATTAAATCTTGACGTTAAATCATTTGAGCTGGCAGTAATAAATCCATTCATAAAAAGTGGTTCTCTGACATTTGCAGGATTGTATGATCTAAAGCTTAGAATAGCCAATATATTTAATATTGAAAAATTTGAAGGCAATTTAAATATATTAAATACTAGAATTAATAAAGTGAGTTATGGAAGGATTGACATTGCTTTCAATATGAATGATCCTTCTAAACCAATGGCAGTTCAAGTATCGAATAATTATAAGGAGACATCACTCATTATGAATGGAAGTTTTAATCTTCCTTTAAGTGCTAACTATTCATTGCCAAGATATGACTTTGATCTTATAGGTAACACTCAAGGCTTTCAAATGTATTTTTTAGAATCATTTATAACCAGTATTTCTCAAACTAAAGGTACAGCAAATGGACCAATTAGAATATATCGCAAAAATAAAAAGATTTATTTGGAAGGAGACTTAATTACCAGCAATGCCTCGACTAAAGTAAATTACCTTAACACTACATACTTCTTTAATAATCAGAAAATTAGGTTAAGGGATAGTCTCATAATTTTTGAAAATATCCTACTTACCGATGAATTGAATAATAGCATTTTGGTTGATGGAAAAATGATTCACAGTAGTCTTACATACTTTACTTTTGATATTAATCTCAAATCTAAAAAGGCTTTGGTGCTTAATACAACTAAGTATGACAATATTTATTATTACGGATATTGTATAATGGGATTTCAATGTAGTTTCAAAGGATTATCCAGTAAAATGGATATGGATTTTGTTGGCAAATCTGAGAAGGGATCAAAGTTTAATATACCAGTGAATACAGATGTTGATTCAAAGGACATCAAATTTGTAAAATTTAGAACTAAGGATACCTTTGATACTTATTTATTCACTAATCCAGTTGTTATTAAAGGATTAAATGTACATATGGATGTTGAATTTACAGAAGATTGTGAGATGTCTATAATTTTTGACGAAAAAAGTGGAGATATTCTTAAAGTTAATGGGAACGGAAATTTGCAAATTGAAGCTTTGCGTGATAACACATTTACTATAAACGGATATTATCAGATTAGCTCTGGACAATATTTATTTACTTTGTTAAATTTCGTAAATAAACCCTTTAAACTAAAGAAAGGTGGAAGAATTATTTGGACTGGTGATCCTTTGGATGCAGATATTAATGTGAATGCTACTTATGAAGGATTAAATATTAGTCCAGCACCATTGCTCGATGAGTTATCTATAACAGATGAAAGAGTTAAAGAGCGTACTAGAGTTGATCTAACAATGAATATGCGGGGTTCATTATTGAAGCCAGATATAAATTTCAAATTAAGCTTTCCAGACATTAGTGGAGGGCTTAGGAATCTAC
>JBDSHL010000021.1:0-4898 GCA_039918515.1 Saprospiraceae bacterium
AATGAAGAAGTTCTTCAATATATTCCACAGCGTGTAAAACCACAAATTCAAATCCTAAATGAAAGAGCAAATTCAAAAGAAATAATACTGGATGAGAAATGGATTGCCTCCCGAAAAAAAGTCTTAAAAGAGCAAATTGAATCTGTACTTAATTATTTGAAGACGGGAATATGTAGACAAAGCTATATTCTCAAATATTTTGGTGAATTAGAAACAAAAGTTTGTGAAATATGTGACAATTGTCTAAAAAACAAAAAATCAAGCATAGATCCCGTAATGAGAAATGCTTGGAGATTGGAGATTTTGGAATTATTAAGTAAGGAGCCTAAAATATATTTAAGAAAAGTATATCAATATTTTCCAAGCAATAAAGCGCATTGGGTAGATGTAATACTTCAAGAACTCATTGGTGAAAAAAAAATAAGCAGAGAAAATGATCTTCTCTGCTTATATCAAGATGATTAATGAATTGTATTTTAGTTTTATTGCTTAACGATCTTTTCTACTGCTGAATGACCTTCTTGGTCAGTTATTTTTACAAAATAAATACCTTGCACCAACTCCTCTCCTATTTCAATTGAGCCATGATTGGAATGTAATTTCTGAGATTGTATTAATTTGCTATTAATATCCAATACGTCAATAGTGGCATGACTAATTGTACCTGAAAGATTAAATTTTACCAATGTTGTATGATTAAAAATAGATGGTACAACTTTCATTTCTACATTAGAATGTCGATCCTCATTAGAAGTAATGATGGCATCGTATATTAAGAAGTCATCAAATCCTCCTTCTAACAAATGACCTGGAACTTCATCTGCAATATCAACAATTAATCTCATACTATCGGTAATCGCAATTAACCCTTTCAATTTAATTGAATCACTAAAATTCCACCTTGGATCATGAGTGCTAATTTCTTTTATAATGGCAGTAGTGAAGCCGTTTGTTATACGAATTGTCATTTTATCATTCGGAGTCCCTTGTCCACCAGCATTCGTAAACCAATAATAGAAGTTCAAGATAGGTTCTTTATAATTAGCGATTTTGAATACAGGTGACAACAATGTTGTAGCACCATTATCTACATCGTCCCCTGAAGGTTCTGTTCCTGTATTTCCAGTTACAAAACATTCCAATCCAAAATCGTTTTGGATATCTTTATCTGTTTGAAGTTGCTCATTACGATATATCGTTCCAACAGGATTCGCTCTAATCCATAATCCAGAAGATGCAGTAGAATTAATACTCCATCCTTGATCAAAAATGAAATCATCTTGATATCCTCTTCTTAATTTAACTTCGATAAAGGGTGCTTGTTTATCAGATTCAAATTTTATTCCTTTATGAAGAAATCCCCATTTACCTACAACTAAATCATACGCTATCGTATCTTGAAAAATATAAAATGAAGCTGAACCATCTGCACCTGTTATTGCAGCCTTGTCACCATTCACATTGAATAATCTTATACTTGCTCCTTTGATAATTTGATTAGTCAATGAATCTCTAACTATGATTTTCGCTGTAATGGAAGGTCTCCTTGACACCAATTGAACGTCTTTTATTGTAACTTGTCCATTGATTAGAATTGCATCTACTGTTTTTGGAAAATAATCTGGATGCGTGAAAACAACTTTAAAAGTTCCCGCATTGGCATAACCAGTTTTATAATTTCCACTAAGGTCAGTATTATCATAATTTTTTCTAGGCGTAGTAATGACAACATTTACATTATTTATAGGTAATCCAGTAATTGTATCTGTGACTAACCCTTCAAGATAACAAGCACGAATATAATTCGGTCGTATGATGAACAATCCATCTTCAATATTGGAAGCGACAATTAGTCCACTTGGAAGAAAAGGACTTACACCCCAAGTACCATAGAACCCTCCTGGATTACCAGTTAAATAAGTATCGTAACTACCAACTTCAACTAAATTATCAGGTCTATGCGCATCAAGTATTTTTACACCATCTGTATAGTATGCTGTAATAAGATATCCATTATGATAGCGAATATTATGAGGAATAACACCTTTACCTTCTGTGTCTTTAGGCTTCCAGGTATCTAATAATTTTACCTTGGAAAAATCAGATATATCGAAAGATGCTACTGTAGCTTCTTCTCTTTCGTCTGTTGTAAAAATATATTTTGAATCATCAGAAATCCATGAATTGTGTGTGAATGCAAATGGTGTTTTGATATTGACTAATTCCTTAGGATTTTTATAATCTTTAACATCATAGATACTTACGAATCCTTCATAGATTTCAGAGGAATACAAAGTATCACCCCTTACAAAATCATCATGACAATATCTTTTTAATTCTGAACCAATATATTTAGGGTTCATGGGATCTGTCTTAATATCGAAGAAAAGAATTCCACTCCAAGGTCCACAACCATTGAGGCTTAAGATCCCTTTCTCATCTACAAATAAAGTATGGCAATTACTTAAGACTGCAGTTTGTGTACCAGCAGTAAGAGAAGGCTTCCAAAATTTACCTGTTATGGTATCCGGAGCTTTTCTCATATCAATTATGGCTAAACCATCTGTTGCATTATCAGTAACGGCATAAACGAACTCACCATACGAAAAAACTTCACGCCAAGTCGTAGTTGCACCAGTAAATCGAAATCTTTCTTTTGGTTTAGTCGGGTCTTCAAGACTATAAAGTACTGTAGCGGTTCGAGAACCAAGAATAGCATATTCTGTTTTATGTTTTTTATCAACATAATGCCAAACTCCACTTGCCCCTTCAGGAGCAGGAACGTGTGCAACTATAGTCATATTTAAATCCCCATCTTGAGCTTTTAAGCCCAAAACAAAAGAAAAGCAAAGAACAATTTGTATTATTTTTTTCATGTGAAATTTTAGTGTACTTATAAGAACGCAAATCTAACTAAAAAGTAAAAAAAATATTCAAATAAATACAGCTGTTCTCCCTAAATCCTGATTTCAAATCAAATATTCTCCATCCAACTAAGGAAAAGCCGCATATTTGCGCCTTAAATTAACAGCATGGAAGTTCTTAGTAAAATAGAAAATGGTATTTTTTTTATAACAATAAACAGAGAATCAGCTCTTAACGCATTAAATAAAAATGTTATAGAAATTATCGCAAACTGTGTTTTGGAGATTCAAGAAAAAATATTACAATTAAAAGGAGTAGTCTTGACCGGAAGTGGAAATAAAGCATTTGTTGCAGGTGCGGATATTTCTGAATTTGTAGGAATTGATTCAAGAGAAGGTGAAAACCTATCTTTAAAGGGTCAACATGTGTTTGCCTCACTTGAGAACTTGTCCATTCCCGTAGTTGCGGCCATCAATGGATTTGCACTTGGAGGAGGATGTGAACTTGCTATGGCATGCCATTTAAGGATCGCTGGAGAACATGCGAAATTTGCACAGCCGGAAGTAAATTTAGGCCTTATTCCTGGTTATGGAGGCACTCAAAGATTAACACGTTATATTGGTAAGACTAAAGCTTTCGAACTTATTCTTACAGGAGATATGATTTCTGCACAACAGGCATTAGAACTTGGCTTGATCAATAATGTGTGTGAAAGTGGTAAGGAAGTTGAAAAAGCCATTGAACTTATTGAAAAAATTGCTAAAAAAGGACCTTACGCTGTATCTTATGCCATTCAAGCTATAAATGCTTATGGCCATAAAGATAGCTTTGAATTAGAAGCAAAACTATTTGGAGAAGTAATGGTACACCCTGAAGCAAAAGAAGGTATTACTGCATTTTTGGAGAAGAGAAAACCAGTGTTTAGAAGTTAATTAATAGCCTCTCTACTTATTCTATGAAAAGTCAAATTTTTATTTTAAATTTTATATTTGGAAGGATTTTTGGATTTTTATTAATTTTACTTCAATTATGTACATTTTTCTGATACTATTAAGTCAATTTGGAACTCATTCTTTGATTTAAAAAATTTAACTATGCAACTCATGATCCTTTACCTTGCACAATGTAATTTTTTGAAAATTATTACTTTCGCTCTCTTCATCCTAATTTGCTCCAGCTGCAACAAGTCCTATAATGTTGAATATCTCATCACTAATCGATCAACAAAAAGCATACACGTTATTTATCAAAAAAATAATTCAAATAGTATTGATACGAATGTAGTTGCCAATCGAAATACCCTAATCTTTCTAATTGATATAGGAGATGATCAATCTAGTTATAAGTATCTTGAAAATCTTAGTAAACTTCCTGTTAAATTTATACAAATTAGTAATTTCGATGGGCATAGATTAATATGTAACGAAGAAGATTTAAGTTGTTGGCACAAGACTTATGAAAGTGGTCGACACACCATTGGGCAAGTTTATATAGATATTTTTGAAGACAGCTTTAATTAATCTAATATGAGAAAAAACCATTTAATTTGCTATATATACATTACTTTATTATACTTTAGCTGCGATCCATACCATGATATTGATTACCAAATTAAAAATAATTCTAATAGAAGCTTAACTATTATAAGTTCTATACATTTTTTTAAAAATCTTGACACTAATATTATTAGTCCCAATACACATATTATATTGCTCAATGTCAGTGGGATCGGACAATCAACTTCTAATTCTCTTAAAGAAATATCTTCAGTCCCATTTGACACTTTACTTATTGTTGATCAATATGGCAAGAAGTATTCTAAGAATCCAATGGATTTCAACTTATGGAAAAAAGAAAATCGATCGAAAAAAGGGGACAATGGCGAAATAACTTTGACTATAACTGACCTTGATTTCAACTAACTAATAGTGATTATTCATTAACAATAAAAGCAAATCATTTAATTGAGTTAGTCAATACTTCCAGATGAGTTAAACCCGCTTTATGCAATAGACTTTCTATTACAAGCCAAA
>JBDSHL010000022.1:0-3047 GCA_039918515.1 Saprospiraceae bacterium
AAGACTTACATGACAGTTTAGGGGGATTACTTTCGACCATTAAGCTTCGCTATGATAAGTTAATATATGACAATAACAGCGTTACAAGTTCTCCCGAACACCATAAAGTTCATGATCTTATCGATGAAGCATGCAGTGAAATCCGAAATATTGCGCATGATTTGAAACCTGGTGCACTAGAAGAACTTGGATTAATTGATGCCATTCAGGATATGTTGAATCGCTATGATAATTCTGAAACTGTTATCATTTTTCAACACTATGGTTTAGAAAATGAGAAGTCCATTGATTCAGAAATTGCAATTTATGCATACAGAATTATACAAGAGTTGGTCAATAATGCCTCCAAGCATGCTTTTGCTAAGGAAATTCTTGTTCAACTAAGTAAGAATGAGCAACAACTTGAGATCATTGTTGAAGATGATGGACAAGGTTATGATGAACAATTGATCAAGAAAGGAATGGGACTAGAAAATATTAAATCAAGAGTTCATTATCTCAAAGGTGAACTTTCTGTGAAGTCAGAAAACGGAGCCGGAACTTCCACTTACATTGTCATTCCACTGGAAGTAGATAAAATTAGTTAACCTAGCAAAAAGGCTTAGAAACCCATCAAAACCTCTTTTATCCCCGGAGCATTTCAGGTAAATTATCGACTTTCCAAGATGAATTACATTTATAAAATAATTTAAAAAATACCCCTTTTATAGGCTAATAACCCCCATAAAAACGAAAAACTAAGGGTAAACCCTGATTTTTTAAAATTAGGTGTTTCCCATGAGGTTAAGCGTAATTTGATATTAGACCTTTGTATCGACGATACTGTTAAAAAGTTATACAGTCTTTGTTTGATTTGAATTATGAAATGGGATCCAAAGAAAGGGGTTATCCGAAGGAAATTCATAAATGGTTTGGTTTATTATTTATTGGGATTAAATAATTTTTAATGCGAATTTGATTTTATTAAGTTCATGAGATTAATGCTTCGCTCATCCTGACAGATAGCCCCTCCTTTGACATTTTGTATATTCATTTAATATTGAATAATAATTTAATTTGAAATAGGTTTCCCAAAAACCAACGAAAGCTACATTCCCAGGATGTGGCTTTTTTATTTCTGACGATAACATGTTTATTTTTATTAAGAAATTTGGAATTTCATTCAAGTAATCTTCCTTGACTTAAAACTTTGTCACGAATATTTACTTTAAAATTTATATAATTAATACACATGCTGTCCGCCGTTAATGGCATAATTGGCACCTGTTATATAAGCTGCCTTTTCTGATGCCAGAAATGAAACCAAATGGGCTATCTCTTCTGTACCACCGAGTCTCCCCATTGGAATTTGTTCAACAATCTTATTTCTTACTTCTTCCCGAATGGCCATAACCATGTCGGTGCCAATATATCCGGGTGAAATGGTATTGACAGTGATTCCTTTTTTGGCTACTTCCATCGCCAGAGATTTAGTAAAACCATGCATGCCTGCTTTTGCCGCTGAATAATTGGTTTGACCAAACTGTCCACGTTGTCCATTGACTGAAGAAATATTTATGATTCGACCAAACTTTTGCTCAATCATATCTTCTATTACATGTCTAGTGCAATAAAATACACTATCCAAGTTTGAGGATAATACTTCACGCCATTGATCTAAAGTCATTTTCCAGCTTGGTGTATCCCTTGTGATCCCTGCATTATTTATGAGTATGGAGACGCCGCCAAATTTATTTTTGATTTCATTCATCATTCTGTTCATGTCAGCAAAGTCCGTAACATCTCCCTTAATCATGTTAAATTGATAACCCATTTCAAAGTTTTTGTTATGCCATTCCTTTCCTTTCAGATCATTGCGATAATTCGCCACAACAGTGTAGCCATCTTGATAAAGTTTCTGGCACATAGCCGTGCCTAAGCCACCTGTTGAACCCGTAACTAATGCTATTTTTTTACTTCTATCCCCCATGATTTAGAAATTTTATGAATTGAAGGCGTAAGATATTAGATACTACAATAATTGCATAATATAATGTTAATGAATTAGTGTTTTATTTTTTGTATTTTTGGCATTCCAATTACTACATTATGCAAAGTAATCCTATATCTCCTTTTGATGGTGTATTTATTAAAGTCAAAAACAGACTTGAGAAAATAAAATTCAATGAAATTCTCTGGATTATGGCAAAAGACGTTTATTGTATAATAAAGACTAAAGAGGCTCGATTTCTGGTAAGTCATACCCTTAAAGAAATGGAAGAAAAGCTTATCCCAGTTGGTCATTTTTGCAGAATTCATAGATCCTACTTGGTCAATATTGATTTAATTGAAGCCATTGAAGAGGGTGAGCTAATCATTGGTAATGAACCTATCCCAATTGGACCTTCATACAAAGATGATTTAATGGATAAATTGCTATTTATGTAGCGTGTATTGGTTGCCTTCACCTTCACAATGGTACTCTTCACCTAGAAAAAGTATGCCCTCACACGCTTAATTCAATGCGCGATCTTATCTCATCATACTTTTGTGGTGTTAATTAATTGAACAAACTAAAAAAATAAATCATGGATACTAAAGAAACTTTTGAGAACCTAATCAAAAAACAACAAGAGGCAATCAATCAATGGACAAATACTTCAAAAACAATTTTAGAAGAGTCCATTCAATCCTTATCAACTCCTTTCAAAGCAAGTGTTGATTTGTTAAAAGAAAACGCTGAAGCAACAAAAACAGCTTTCGAAAAAATGAATCCTAAGGATTTAACAGATAGCTTACAAAATGCACCTAAGTTCTTCCAAAACTGGTTATCTATGCAACAAGAATACAATCAAAAATGGAAAGATTTATTCCAATCTTACAATGGCAACACGATAGAACGTTTTCAAGGAAATAACAAGACTTTTTCTGATTCTTTCAAAACTACCATTTCTTCTTGGGAAACAATGATGAATGATGCTAAAAATGCATTCTCAGGAGATATAAAGAATCCTTTTACAGAATCTTTGAAAGATAATGCATTCTTAAGTCACTTCTTCAATGCTTAT
>JBDSHL010000023.1:0-2765 GCA_039918515.1 Saprospiraceae bacterium
TGAAATTTATTTTATTCATGAAGTGAAAGACCTCATTGCGTTTTACGGTAGTAAAAAATCAGAGTTCTTAATTCTAGGAGGAGGAAGCAACGTATTACTGTTGGATAATATCAATAGAATTATCCTAAAAAATGAAATCAAAGGGAAAGAAATATTACATGAAGATGATGAGCATGTAACAATTAGAGTTGGTGGCGGAGAGAATTGGCATGAATTTGTTCAATGGAGCTTGACCCAAGGATATTCAGGAATTGAAAACTTAAGTCTAATCCCAGGATCAGTTGGAGCTGCACCAGTACAGAATATTGGTGCTTATGGTGTGGAATTGGAGGAAGTGTTTATTAGATTAGAAGGTATTCAAATGGAAGAAGGAATATTATTAAGCCTTAATAAAATCGCTTGTCAATTTAGTTATCGGGATTCCATATTTAAGCATTCATTAAAGGATAATTTTTTTATTACTTATGTACATTTCAAATTAAATAAGAAATTTATTCCGAGACTTGAATATGGAACGATCAAGGAATTATTATCAAAGAAAGCAATAAGTACACCAACAGCGGATCAAGTGAGTGCCTTAGTATGTGAAATAAGAGAAAGCAAATTGCCCAATCCTAATGTTCTTGGAAATGCTGGAAGTTTTTTTAAAAATACAATTGTTTCAAAGGAGAAATTTAATTTATTGTTGTTGGAATATCCTGCTGTTCCTCATTTTTCAACGGATTCAGATCAAGTTAAAATTCCAACTGGATGGCTAATAGAACAATGCAATTGGAAGGGGAAGAGAATAGGTGATGTATCAAGCTATGAGAAGCAAGCCTTGGTTCTCGTCAATTATGGAAATGCAAGTGGTTATGAAGTTCTAAATTATGCAAAACTCATTATGGATGACGTAGAAGAAAAGTTTGGAATTCTTATTCACCCTGAAGTGAATATATGGAAGTAGTCGAATAAAGTTCGCAGATTTTATTTCGAATTATGGTCTAAAAATTCGAATTTTCATTCTGAAAACTCAGCAACTTTTTGCTAAAATCCTTCTTTTTATAAATCCTTGATTTTAGGAACAAGATCATTAGAAGTCAATTTATTAAACTTTGATTTAATCCATTCTAATTTATAATATACTAATATTCAATAATTAATAAGTAATAAAAATTACTAATATAAAATTATTTTTGATTTATGACTAAATTAACTTAACTTTATCCATCAATCTCTAATCATATCCAAATCAACTGTACTAAAGACATTAGAGTTAGGGTCTCTATGTAAGAATTCAAAAACCAATCTTAGGATATGCAAAAAAAAGCCTTGTTTTTTATACTGTACCTATGCTTAAATAGCATTTGGTCTAGATCAGCGTCTAATCAAATGTGCAGCAGAAGTGGAGATTCACTTATTTTGGTAAAAATTTATCAATCTACTGATGGACCTAATTGGATAAGCAAGTGGTCCTTAAACCAGAATATGAATACTTGGATAGGAGTAGCATTAAATCAAACTGGTTGTGTTGTACAATTAAATTTAAGTAACAATGGACTAAAAGGGACTATACCAGCTGAAATTGGAGGCTTAGGAAGCCTTTCACGTCTTTTTTTATTTACGAATAATCTTTCGGGACAAATTCCAATTTCTATAGGAAGCTTGACAGAACTTACAGAATTGAATTTTGAAGGTAATTTTTTAACAGGTCCAATTCCTTCTAATATTGGTAATTTGAATAAACTTACATTACTTTCTTTATCTAATAATGCTTTAGTGTCAACAATACCTAATGGAATTTTCAATTTAGTAAATCTTAATCGATTAGAAGTAAATAGAAATAATTTATTTGGAAGTATATCTCCAGCTATCAGCAATTTGCAAAAGTTACAAATTCTAGACCTTTCTGAAAATAATTTTTCTGGTGAGATTCCATACAGTCTCGGGACAATGATTTCTTTAAGAGATCTACTTTTGAATGATAATAATCTAACTGGCGAACCGCCAGCATCAATGAGCTCATTGATTAATATTACAAGTCTTTGGTTACAAGATAATGAATTCACAGGAAGAGTTCCGGATCTTACAAATTCTCCTTTGCTGAGTTTAAGAATAGAAAATAATTTTTTCAATTCAATACCAGATTACAGTGTTGTTACAACTTGGGGACGGTCTGAACCATTGGGTTTAATCATGTATAATAATTATTTTACGTTTGAAGATCTAATTCCTTTATTAAGTTTGCCAAGGTTTGCCAATTGGAATTTTAAACCACAGCGACCGATTGTTGTAGATTCAATACAATTTGTACAATATGGTTCTAATTACGCTATTAGGTTAAATACAGATCCTGGAATTTCTGATAATAATTATAAGTGGTTAAAGGATACAGCCACTCTTAATATTACAAATCAGAATTTCTTTCAAATTATACAATTAGAAGAAGATGAGGAAGGCTATTATCATGGAAGTATTATTAATCAATTGATTCCAGACTTTAAGATAGATATTCCTTATATTCGTATAGTGGGATTTTATCCAGCTAAGTGCGATTCTCCTCTTGCAGGAAAAAATTGTAGTCAAGCCCCCACTTTCTGCAATACTTCTGATTTAAATAATTATTGTGGTAATCTAAGTGTTAGTGATCAGAATGTTAGAGCTGCTTTGTGTAATACTGTTAATAATTTGGACAATCCAAGATACTTAAGATTCACTGCAAGTTCAGATAGTATACTTTTGGAAATTTTTCTAATGTCATGTAATGTTGTTAAAAAAGATGAGAT
>JBDSHL010000024.1:0-4457 GCA_039918515.1 Saprospiraceae bacterium
TGAAAAGCTAAAAGAAGTTGTAGAAAAAAAGTGATAGTATGCTCATTTCTAAAAAAGAAACCCACTCATAGGTGTAAATTAAAATGAACAGCAAGTCCTGAAAAGTGAAGATGTAATGGAAAATCACGAACAACAAAACCTCGCAAAGCAAGACCGCAATAAACGGCTTTAAGTAAGAACCGGAATTGGACTAAGAACGTAAGGGATATATCGTAGACTTATTCTATTGTTACTGTTTTATTTATCATAGGTCCTAGTAATAACATCAACAGCTAAATTAAGTGCAATTAAAATTTTATAGATAATGAATATGCAAATAGAGATAGAATTGAACAAAATGATTTTGGCAATAACAAACACTATCAGGGAAAAGCATCCTGAATTAGTGAAGCATTTGAACGAAATGCCAATAACCGTTCCCTATGTCGAAAATCCTGATGTAATTGTAAAAACCTTAACTTCCTATTATGATTCACTTGTAACTTTAGTTAATGATTGCAAGGTTAATCATCAAGCGACTGGGCTTGAACAACAACAAAAAAATTTATCGATAACCGAAATTGCTACAATGAAACTGAATAATGTTTATCAAAATTTGTTTATTGAATTAAACAATTTTATTATTTCATATAATGATACTGGAGAAGGTAGTATGCCTATAATATTTCTTCACGGCTACCCGTTCGACAAAACGATGTGGCATGCTCAACTGGACTATTTGAAATCTTCACATCGTGTAATTGCTTGCGATATTCGTGGCTTTGGCACATCAACAGATGAAGAGTCCCTGCTTAGTATTGATTTATTTGCTGAAGACTTAAGATGTTTTATGGATAAGTTGAATATTAAGAAAGCGGTTCTCTGTGGACTATCAATGGGAGGATATATTACTTTAAATGCCGTAAAAAGATTTCCTGAACGCTTTGAGGCATTGATTTTATGTGATACTCAATGTATTGCTGATTCGAATGAAGTAAAAGAAAAACGCTACAAAACAATCGAACAAATTAAGCTGGATGGTGTAGCCACTTTTAATGAAGCCTTTATTAAGAGCGTTTTCCACACAGATTCATTGACAAATAGGAAGGAATTGGTTGAAACCCTGCGATCTGTTGTGTGTGCTAATACTCCAACCATTATGATGGCTGGGTTAACTGCTTTAGCAGAGCGTACGGAATCATGTTCTTCGTTGGAGTCTATTCGAATTCCAACGCTGATCATCTGTGGCAGCGAAGATGTGCTAACGCCAGTTGCACAATCTGAATTTATGCATAAACATATTAAAGGTTCAATTTTGAAGATTATTGAGAATGCCGGTCATGTTTCTAACCTTGAACACCCCGATGAATTCAATATGTATCTACTTGCTTTTCTAAATAAACTATTGCTGTCACAAGAAATCTAATTTCTCGCAATTGTTTTTGCAACAATAATTTCCGGCACGTAATTCAAGTTACCTATTCCCAAAGTTGTGTAACGATTTTAAAAATTGCATTGCTAACCTTTGTAGCGTCAATCTTGTTTTGTAAGGTTAAATTAGGTGAAATTTAAGAAAACTTAACAGCGAGCGTATTTACCAGCTGTCTAAATTCAATAAATGTGAAAGCGTTTTTTTATTTTTTTGTTAGTACAGTAATCCAATCTTGAAAAATATAAAAAGATATTGGAAGTTACCAGGCTTGAAAACAAAATGTCAAACATGCACCCTGAGAGGTAAGAACATTTTAATTTATTAACTTTACTTATTTCAAGCTAAAAGTAAAGGCTGCCTTAATTCCAAGTAAGACAGCCTAAACTACATTATTAATCCAATTTTAAACAATAAGTTTATTTAACAGGATAAATATCAATTATTACTGTTCTATTATAGTAGCGTTCTTCTGGATATTTGTTATCAAATGGAGTTAACATTGCATCTTCGCCAAAGCCAAGAACGCTGAAGTTAACATCATTTCTATTTTGTGATTTCAAATTCTTTTCAATAACAGCTTTTACTTCCTCTGCTCGAGCTTTAGACAATGCAAGATTGTATTCTTCATCACCTATAATATCAGTATAACCATGTATAAAAACAGTTGCTCCTTTGGTTATTTTCGGAGTTACAACATCAGTTAAGTATTTTTCATAAATGGAAATGACTTTTGATTCATCAAACTCAAATATAACACTGTATCGCATGCCATCTTCTATAGCAGTTGGAGTCCATAACTCCATATGTACTTTGGACTTTTTTGTTTCTATCTGACCACTTTTGGTATGACCAATCATTGTAACATTATAGTCACCTTTTGGGTTTGTGCCTAAAATGCTTTTACCAGGTATACTAATTTTTTCATGGGTGAAAGGTCCATAATATTGTACTTTCCCTTTCTCGTCTTGTATTTCCAAGTTCCATGAAGCGTACGCTTCATTATTTCCTTTAGCTTGGAATGAAATATAACTATCTAATGGTGCATCTTGTGTGTAAAGAAATTCAACCGGTTTTAATGGCGCATGAGGTCCACCTTGAAATTCCATTAATAAAATGGGTGAACTAGTTTCAATGGAAACTCTTCGATCCCCTTCTTTTAGTAACGTAAGGTCATTAATACTATTAGGTTTTTCAGACGGAATACTAGGTTTGTAACTGCCTTCCGTTGCTATTCTTGATTCGTTAATACCAAATATAGTGTTAAGATATTTTTTAACACTTTCTGCCATTTGTTTGCCTTCTTCTGGTCCTTTCTCAGAAGATCCAACTAATTTAATCGTTGTAGTCGGATTCTTTCCTAAGCGATCACCAAGTATATTCAGCACGTTATAATATACAACCATTTGACGATTTGATCGTCCAGACAAATTCTTTGGAGTGAATTGATCTAATTGATCTTCTTTAAAATCCTTCACTTGATTTTTTGAAAGCAACTCATATCGTTCTGGAATTTCACTAGAACCCAAATCAAAGAATATGTAGTTCCGAAGTGGAAATATTTCGCGTACTCTTCGAGAGGAAGTTATGTTCTTTGGTGCATAAACTTCAAAAGAAGGTTCTTTGTAGTTTATCACAATTTCAGCAGGAGGAATTATTTTTTTTCCACAACCAAATTTTAAGGCAGCTCCAGCCCTAATGGTATTGATATTCCATGTTTCAATAGACCTTGGTGACTGCCCAAAATAAGGTTGATATGCAACAAAGGGAGAAAAAATCAATTGAGTTTGATGTCTTTGTGATCTTAAAGCAATATCGTAACCTGCACCAATTTGCATTGAAACAAGAGTCTTCTTTGTATTGCTTAATTCACCTTTTACATCAGGAGTAGGAAGTTGATTTGGGTAATTGGGATTAATACCTAGTTTATAAGTAAAATCATTCTTTGTATTAAAGGCTATTCGAGGACCGCCATACAAATAAAAATTCGAATTTATCGGGCCGAATCTAATACTAGGCTCTATAGTTAAATAACTTAGATTAGTTTTTAAATCCGCTGGACAATTACAAGGAGTTATTATTTGATCAAATGAGCCGCTGCGATTGTCATATCCTGCTTGTAACATTAGTCCAAAATTTTTACCTCTTGGGTGAAATTCTATCAATGGTGCCAGATATAAAGAAACACTATTTCCATTATGAAATGCAACGGGAGCAGAAAATTGATCATTCAATTGTTGTGTTGATCCGCGATAGAAATTAAAATTCGCTGCACCTGCTGCTCCAAACAGCCAAGAAGGTTTTGTATATAAAGCTTCTTGTGCTTGAATTCGTGTATTAATTACAATCAATAACAAAGCAATTAATATTGCATTTGTAAAGATCAATTTATAGGAGGAAACTATGGTAAGTTTCCAGTTTTTAAAATTTATTTTAGAAATCATTTTTATATTTTTTAAGGTCTGTTAATAATATTTGTATTTGTCATTACTACTGCTGCATTTATTGCAAGCATTCTACCTGTAGCCGCTGCATGTGAATTCATAGTGATTGATGTAAGGGCCAATATATTTCCTTCAAAAGATGTATAATCCCCTATTGTTGCTGAACTTCCAGTTTGCCAAAAAATGTTACTGGCTTGTGCACCGCCACTAAGAATAATACTACCTCCAGCACCACCGACAGTCGTAAATCCGGATGCAACTTGAAAAATCCAAACAGCGCTCGGATCTCCTTGTGCATCTAAGGTAAGATCTCCTGATTGTACTAAAAGGGTAGAATTTGATTTGTAAATTCCTGGGGTTAATGTTTTGCCACCCTGATCACCTGCTACTATAATTGGAGGTGGTGAATTTGCACCAGCAGCAAAATTATATGCTGCAGTTAAATCTTTTTTAGCCTGTATGAGTAATTCAGCTATGCCTGGAGGTGCAGTATCATCAGATGCATATATTGCACCATTGACTACGATTGCTGGAGGAAAGCCCGTAATTGAAGAACGAACTCCTGGACTGATACCCACATCTAAATCATTAATTACACTAAATCC
>JBDSHL010000025.1:0-1839 GCA_039918515.1 Saprospiraceae bacterium
ATTGGAAATCCTTGGATATTTCGAGAGATCAAACACTACTTAAAAACGGGTGAAGAATTGGATCCCCCAACTTTAAAAGAACGACTTGAAGCAACAGCTCAACATTTAAAGCATTCTATTGAATGGAAAGGCGAGAAATTAGGCGTACTTGAAATGAGAAGGCATTATACCAATTATTTCAAAGGCTTAGCAGGAATAAAAGAACATAGATCACGCTTGGTTAGTGAGATGAATCCATCTATTCTATATGAAATACTCGAAGAAATTGAAGAGGCTTATTCAATAAATCAATTAGAGACTGCGTAAATTATGAAAGGTTTGCTCTTCGAATTAGAAGCTTCTGAAAAAAAAATATTTGAAATTATATCAGATGAATCTTCCAAACTAAACCTAGAAGTTTATGCTATTGGTGGCTATGTAAGAGATAAATTAATTGGAAGAACATCTAAAGACATAGATATCGTCTGTCTTGGCGATGCTATCGTATTAGCAGAAAGGGTTGCCTCTCAATTTCGACCTATACCACTAGTCAATTTCTTTCCACGCTTTGGAACCGCGATGATTAAGCATAGAGATATTGAAATTGAATTTGTCGGTGCAAGAAAAGAGTCCTATTCAGAAGACTCTCGAAATCCAATGGTTAGTCCTGGCAACTTGGAAGATGATCAACTTAGAAGAGATTTCTCCATTAATGCCATTTCAATAAGTTTAAACAAAAGAAATTTTGGAGAAATAATTGATCCGTTTGATGGAATGAAGGACATTGATCTTCACATCATTCGCACACCGAATAATCCTGATGTCACCTTCTCTGATGATCCTTTGCGCATGCTTCGTGCCATTCGATTTTCTGCTCAATTAAATTATGCCATTGAAGAAAATACTTGGAATGGAATTGTTAAAAACAGAGACAGAATAAAAATCATTTCTAAAGAAAGGATTTCAAATGAATTGGAAAAAATAATTTTAACGGCAATTCCTTCCACGGGTTTTAAGTTGTTATTTGATTCCGGATTGTTGCATATTATTTTTCCCGATCTAGTGACTTTGTATGGAGTGGAACAACTGGAAGGAAAATCGCATAAAGACAATTTCTATCACACCTTACAGGTTCTTGATAATTTATCTCTTAAAACAGATAATTTATGGCTAAGATGGTCAGCTATATTACACGATATTGCGAAACCACAAACTAAAAAATATGAACCAGGAATTGGCTGGACCTTTCATGGACATGATGCTTTAGGAGCAAATATGATACCAAGAATTTTTAGAAATTTTCGACTGCCGATGGATCATAAAATGAAATATGTTCAGAAGTTGGTCAGGCTTCATTTAAGACCTATTGCTTTAACGCAAGAAGAAATTACCGATTCGGCATTAAGAAGATTGTTGTATGAAGCAGGAGAAGATTTAGAGGATTTGTTGTTGTTGTGTGAAGCCGACATTACATCCAAGAATCCCGATAAGGTTAAAAAGTATTTGGAAAATTATTCCAAGGTTAGGGAACGACTTTATGAAGTGGAAGAAAATGATAGAGTGCGTGAATGGCAACCCCCCATTTCTGGGGAGATTATCATGGAGACTTTTGACATCAAACCAGGACAACAGATTGGACTCATTAAGAATAGTATAAAGGAAGCAATCCTCGATGGCGTAATTCCTAATGAATACGAAGCTGCTTATGGTCTTATGATAGAGAAAGCCACAGAACTTGGTCTTCAAAAAAAATAGCCAATCCATAACATTCTCTAATAAAATTAATTGAAAGAGTAGGAATATTTTTGTAAAGGGTTAACTTTGCTACTCATCAAACAAACAAATTATTATGGAAATGCA
>JBDSHL010000026.1:0-6630 GCA_039918515.1 Saprospiraceae bacterium
CCCATTGCTTGTGGGAATACCATAGGACCAAATACGTTTACTGGAAATACCACAAACACACGAAATGTTATAATGAATTCATTTGGGTTGGTAAAAAATACTAATACTGGAGAATCATTTTGTACAATACAGTCTGCCATAAATGCACCTAATACAATGAACGGTCATACCATTACAGTTGCCGCAGGCACTTATGCAGAAAATATCATTGTCAATAAATCATTGACCATCCTGGGACCTAATGCAGCAGTCGATGGATGTGGAATACGTGTTGTTCCGGAAGCAATTGTAGTACCGGCAACTGCTGGAATATCCACAAACGAGATCTTCCACGTGGCTGCTTCGAACGTAACCATCAAAGGATTTACAATCAATGGCGACAATACTTCTATCACAAGCGGATTTACAAGTACCAATGGTGCTGATATTGATGCAGCAGAAGGTGTTACAGTTTATGAAACAGGAGTTAATAACCTTACAGTTAAGAACAATATTTTTAAGAACCTTTCCTATTTTGGAGTTACATTATATGATTATCCTGCAGGAGTTCCTTCAACTGGTCATGTTATCTCCAATAATAAATTCCAGGATCTTGGAACCTACGATGCAGGTTCAGGTATCAACTTCTGGGGTGGGGGTGTGTTGTTATACAACAACCAGTATGCTGCTGTTACTGACAACTGTATGAATAATGTCAGGATCGGTGTACAGACAGGCAACTTCTTTGGGTCTAATCCCGGAACGTCTTCTTACCAGATTATTACTAATAATTTAATTCAGACACGCAGGCTTGGTATTTTCCACAATTTATTTTATAGCTCAGCTTCTCCATTTACATTAAGCGGTAATACCATTACAGGATTATTGAATGTGAATGAAACTAAATGGGATGGCATATCATTGGCTTCTATGCAAAATACTGCCTCAACATCAATTAATAACAATATCAATGGATCTGCTATATCCTATCCAGCAACAGGTATTTCCGTTTGGAATTGCCAAGTTGCTCCATTGATTTCAGGCGGAACCATCAGCGGGGTCAGCCTGGGTATCAATGTAAATAATTTTGAAGGTTATAGTTCCAATGCTGATCCAACAATTGCCACCATCGATGGTGTTACTGTAACTGGTGCATCTGTGGCAGGTATCAAAGTGAATGACAATCCTCTCAACACCAACGGCGCAACAGTTGCTGCCGAAATTAAGAACTCAACTATAACTGGTGGCGTAGGCGCTGCAGGAATTTTAGTGAGTGGTTCTGATGCCAGTGCCAACATCCATAATAATTCATCAACTATAACAGGGGCTTTGATCGGAGTGGATGTGAACGGAGGAACAGCTACGCTTTACCGCAATAATATTATTGCCAATGGTACCGGTATACGTGTAAAGAACGGAGGCAAGTTAAACCCAACTTTAGAAAACTTTATTAAAAACAATAACGCTGACGGAATCAAGATTGAAGCAACAGCTGGTGCGATCGGAAATATCAATAATAATGATCTTTCGGGAAACACAAGCTATGCTATAAATAACCTTTCAGTTCCAACTATTAATGCCACTTGTAACTGGTATGGTTCTAATGTTCAGGCAACAGTTGCCAGTAAAATCTTTGGTGCTGTAACTTATATACCTTACTTGTCAAATGGTACAGATGCAGGAGGTGATCCTACAAATGGGTTCCAGCCTTCAGCGCCTTGTTCAGTATGTAATGTATCATTGGTAAGTATTGTAGTAGGTAACACAAGCATATTTTGTAATGGTATAAAACTTACAGCCAATCGCACTTTGACAAGAAATACTGATTATAATGGGCCAAACAGTTACGAATGGTATACACCAGGCAATTTGCTTTTTGCTACATCACAATCAGTTACCCTCGGTAATAATGATGCCGATGGAGTTTATACGGTTTATATAATTGATGTTAATGGTTGCAGAAGCCTGGCAGCAAGCTATACGTATGACAAACAAAGTCAATTGGGCAATTACAGTGTTTTGGCAACACATGAAGTGAAGTTTGGAACTAATCAAAATGTACTAAGTGGGAGTGTAGGTGTTACAGGTGTGGGAAATAAAGCAAGCTTTGGGAATTATGATAACATACCATTCCCAGTAGGTTCTTCAGGGGCATTTGTGAAAGCAGCGATCATGGCCTTTGGTTCGCCGGTGAATATCCCTAACCGTTACTTTAGTCCGGTAATGGTTACTTTGCCACCAGTACTTACCAATACGTCCGTTCCAACCGGTACAAA
Organism: Saprospiraceae bacterium; assembly: GCA_039918515.1. Taxonomy (GTDB): domain Bacteria; phylum Bacteroidota; class Bacteroidia; order Chitinophagales; family Saprospiraceae; genus Vicinibacter. Next base: position 2,256 of record JBDSHL010000026.1, read on the forward strand.
TTACATAGTAACTGTCAATAACTGGGTTCAACCTGTAGGGACTCATTTTAAAGATATTACAATCAATTCAGGCCTTACAGCAACTCTGACTGATAGTGTATTTCAAAATATAATCGTTAAACCAGGAGCAAGAGTTATTTTTTCTAACTCAACAGTAAACTTAAAAACATTAATAGTAAATGACGGAACGGGTTTCGGAGTGCATCCCTTTACACAGGTAAGTTTTACCAATGCAGATAATATTGTAAAAGTGAGTTTTGCTGTTGAAATGGGAAGCTATAATAAATTGAACCCTGAAGGAAAAATGGCAACCTTCTACCTAGCTAATGGTAATAATGATATTGAAAACTTCCATGTTTTGAATGGACACTATACTGTTATCAATGCAAATATTTATATTCCGAAGGGTAAGTTATATATCGAGAAAAAAGATAACACACCCCGTTGTTTTATGAATGGCCTTTTCATTGCAGAGAATATTTATTCAGATTTCTATGTTAACTGGAGTGGAAATAATTGTAGCAATGCGCCTGTGCCATATTCCAGAGAGGATGATGAAATAATTGATGCTGAAGACTCATTTTATGTCGTGGCTATTCCAAATCCTTCCAGTAGCGATTTTAATATTAATGTTACGAGTCAAAGTAGAGAGCCGGTAATAATAAGAATACTAGATGCAATGGGCCAATTGAGATCAACTTCAACTTATAATACAAATGGTTCCATGTTGATAGTTGGCAGCAATCTTATAAACGGAGCGTATTTTGCCGAAGTTATACAAGGCAATAACCGTCAAGTGATTAAACTTATCAAAATAAATTAAGCACTTTAAAATTATAAGAAAAAGGAGGCTAGTGATTATCAGCCTCCTTTTTTTTTAATTTTTTGTGCCGTCACAATAATTTCATTGAGTCACTTATTGTTCAACCATAATTTAAAATATCTCAAGCCGCGTCTGTTATCTCAATGCAATTATTCATACTTCCACACAAGCCAATAATATCTTCCTTGACGTTATTACCTTGAATTCCGGATTCTGATTTCATTGTATCATTCCTCTTATGCAACACTAGATCCTATAAATGGAATCCGCCATTAATGGTAAGATTAATTTTTCCATTGCATTGACCCTGGGTGGTGGGGGTGAGGTTGACTACTAAATCTCCTGCAAGTATTGAATGCCAATAAAGTATTAAAACAGAAATCTTTATTTACTCACTTATATTCTAGCATTAGCTTGTTTAATTTATTCAGATTATTTTGTCTGCATTCTTCAGTAGAATTATCAACAAACTTCTTTGATGGTGATAACACTAACTCAAATTTGATTGAACCAGATTGAAATAGAAAACTAATCATCTTTAATTGAGATTCTTCTAGGTTGCAAAGATTCAAAATATCAGAATTTAGCAATAAAAATATATAATAATCTTTATTCTCTGATTCAGTCATTGTTAAAAAGTATGGGTATTCTTCATAATCCCATGATCTTAGCTTGACTTCAGAAGGTAACTTATAAAAGATATTTTTAATAATAAAGTCTTTTGCACTAGGAACATTTAACTTATCCAATTTAGACAAAATATTTTTAATTGAACGATCCTTAATTTTTTCATTCTCAATCAAGTTAATAAGCTTATAAATATTTTCAACCATATAATCATTTTGATTTTGTATGGTTTCAATTTTCTTAAGTATTTCTAAATATCTTACTGAGCTTGGAAATGGAGCACTTGTAAGTTCTATTATTTCTTTTTTGTTTTGGACAATAGTTGTTTGACAATAAGGAAAAAAAATTATAAGGAAAAAAAATGCAAGGCTTTTCATTTAATTACAATTTAAAAAATTGAATATAATTCCATTATAAACATTAAAATATAATTCCGATAAATTTGAAAAAAGAATATTTGAATTCTCTACTTCCAATTCAAATTGATTTTGCAAACTTATTTTCCATTTATTAACTATCCCTGTTGAAGTTGCTAATATAATATTACTCAAGTTTCGCAGTTTAATGTAATATAAAAGTGCGCAAAGAAAATAAGAAAAGTGGCGTAATTTACTATAAAGTCGCTGAATAGAAGTATCCTGATATCGCTATACAAAATAGTATATTATCCTATAAGTCAAAGATATGAGAATTTTTTACGAAATATACTAAATTAGATAAAGTAATAATTTTTGGGAGTAGAGATTTTACTTCCCAAAATTCTAGTTAACAAATGCCTGGATATAATTTGAGAAAAAAACAATGGGTGTCATTATTTTGAATAGTTTACTATTGTGCTCACTTCAACTTGAAATAAAAGGAGTACCTTTTTACAGAAGTGAAAATAAATATCAAAATTGAATGACAGAATTGTATTTAAATAGTAGGTTTGTGTAACAATTTGTTCATTTTAATCATTAGTCATTATGAAGTCAATAATATTAGGTATTATCTTAACTTTTAACACTTTAGTTCTATTATCCCAAACCCGCTATGATGTGAAACTGAAGCTTGATGGTTTTAATCGAGAATTTATTGTTGTAGTTCCATCTAAAGCTCCACCCTCAGGTGGTTATCCTATCGTTATTATGTTGCATGGGACAAGTGGTGATGGTGAAAAATTCTATAATATCTCAGGATGGAAAGAATTGGGTCAGGAAGAAAACTTTATAACCGTTTTCCCCTCATCATTACGCTGGTGTTGGATTGAAGATGGTATCGAAAATCATAATACACGATGGGTCAATGGCAATGTAACGGATCATCCATGTTCTGGTCCTCCTCAAATTTATGTAGATGATGTGAAATTTTTAAAGACTATTGTACAGTTGCTAAGAGATACTTTACCCGTTAACAAGAAAAAAGTATATGCTTCAGGATTTTCGAATGGGAGCTCAATGACACATAAACTAGCTATTGAAGCCGGAGATATTTTTTCAGCAGTTGCAGGATCAAGCGCACCATTAGCAATGGGTGATTCAGCTATGCCTATAAAGAGAATTCCTGAATGGTATATGGTTGGAACTTTGGATGATCGACACATTGTTCCTCCCTTTACAGAATTGCCATTTGGAAGGGATACAATTTTAAATTATCTAGGTGCTGTATTACACAGGGCCAAGGTCTGTCAGGGAGTGACGGATAATTTTATTTTTTATGGAGATGATAGCAGCCACGTTTATGTCTTTAATGAATCTATCGTTGGTGGAATTAGCTCATCACCGTATATTTTTAGTTTGAACAAAGGTCAATTACACGAATTCCCCAATGGCACTAATTATCCGCTCAATGCACCTAAATTATTTTGGGAATTCTTCAAACAATCAAGCCTATTGTCAACTCAATCGATCGAAAAAGATAAACCAGTAATCGAAGTCTTTCCAAATCCTTCTAACAATATTATACACCTCAATATAAAGAATTTGAATCAACATAATGCATATCATATTAATGTAATTAACGCATTGGGACAAATTGTTTATCAGACAAGTCAAATTGTGCAATCGACCATTGATTTAGATTTGAATAATTTAGGTAAAGGATTATTTATAATCAAAGTAGAAACGGGTAATCAATTTGTTAGTAAGCAAGTGTTGATTTATTAAAGCACAGAATCTACTTAGTGTAAATTTTGAGTGTAAATTATGGTCAATAAAATATAAATTAATATATGTAATACTTTGCTAAAAAAATCAAGTAGAATTTTAAATATATTCATACCACTTTTCACATTTTATTGTCATCTGTAGATCAGTTCTCTCAAAAACGCTTCTGCAATATAGCTTTTAACTCTTTGTGAATTTAATGATGTTTAATTTACATATAGGAATACATAAATCTTCGTATAGATTTTGTTCTTATATTAACATAGCAAAGCCCCAGCTTGCGCTGAGGCTTTAGTGGAGGATATCGGATTCGAACCGATGACCCCCTGCGTGCAAGGCAGGTGCTCTAGCCAGCTGAGCTAATTCCCCAATACGAATTTTTTTGTAGTCCCGAGCAGATTTGAACTGCTGACCCCTACATTATCAGTGTAGTGCTCTAACCAACTGAGCTACGGGACTATATTTAAGGTTAAAAGTTTCAAAGTTAAAAGTCAAAAGTGTATTTCTTTTGGCTTTTGACGATTGGCTTTTGCCTTTAAATCCTTTCGCTCTCTTAGGTTCGCACCGCTGAGCTCGTTTTGGGTAAGTTTATAAAAAAATTAAGAAGAAAGAAATAGAAAGTATCGTAATTCCGATAAATCGGACGAAACGAAATCTCTCTAGAAAGGAGGTGTTCCAGCCGCACCTTCCGGTACGGCTACCTTGTTACGACTTAACACCAGTTACTGGTTTTACCCTAGGCGACTCCTTGCGGTTATCGACTTTAGATACTCCCAACTTC
>JBDSHL010000027.1:0-8697 GCA_039918515.1 Saprospiraceae bacterium
ACTTGTATTCTTAGTTCAAGGAAATTATTTAGTTTTAAGTATTCTAATATTAGTACATATTGTTTATAGTATTTTTCGAAATTTATTTATAAAAAAAGTTTAATTATTATGCCAAATTATTTAGCCAAAATAAATATAATGCCACACAAGGAGTTATTGGATCCGCAAGGAAAGACAGTAGCTAAAAACATGAGCCATGTTCACATCACTGGAGTAGAAGATGTTCGAATAGGTAAGCATATTGAAATGAAACTGGTTGCATCTAATGAAACGGAAGCAAATCAAATTGTAGATCAATCCTGTAAAAAATTATTGGCCAATCTTATCACAGAAACCTATAGTTTTCAATTAGAAGCAGTGAATAATTAATATGTTATATCTGGTACCTACTCCTATTGGTAATAAGGGAGATATGACACCACGTGCCATTGAAGTATTAAAAGAAGCAGATTTCATACTAGCCGAGGATACACGAGTGAGTAGTCCTTATTTGAGGAGTCTCGAAATTAAAGCACCTATACATAGTTTTCATACGAATAATGAACACCAGCAAATTAGCCAACTCATCGATAGATTGAGACAGAATCAAAAAATTGTTTTGGTATCTGATGCAGGGACTCCTGGAATTTCTGATCCGGGTTTCCTATTGGTTAGAGCTTGTAGAGAATCTGATATTGAAGTTCAGGCATTACCTGGTGCAACTGCATTTGTGCCTGCCTTAGTAGCTTCTGGCTTGCCATGTGAGAAATTTTTTTATCAGGGTTTTCTTCCCTTGAAAAAAGGTAGAAAAACTCAATTGCAATGGTTGGCTAAGTTGCCTTGCACGATTGTTATTTATGAATCTCCCCATCGGTTATTGAAGTTTGTAGCTGAATTGATGCAAGAATTTGGAGAAGATAGAAAAGTGTGTTTTGCAAAGGAAATTAGCAAGCTTTATGAAAATCATTATTATGGAAATTTGAAACAGGTTTCAGAAACACTTAAAGGTCTTACTAAAATTCAAGGTGAATGGGTTATCGTGATTCAAGGAAATGAATAATTCTATTTTTTCTTTGCAGAAATAGAATAGACCATAGGTATTTTATTTTCAAAGTGAGCAATTCTAAATTTTCCTGGTTCAAACTCTTCCGTTCCGAGAAAACAATTATAGGGAGAATAATTGTATTCATTAAAGTTTTTTATTTCAAGACCGGTTGACAATAAAGCAGTAACAACTTCTGCAAGTCCATGATTCCAGTTTACTGAAACGAATTCTGAATCGGCTTCCCGATCTGCATATGTTCCTTGCACTTTTTCAATAATGGGTTCTCCTTTAAAATACGAATATGCAACAGAATTAAACTCATCACTAAACATCCAGACAACAGGATGAAATTCAACAAAAACAAAATCTCCATTTGGTTTTAAAAAATGTTCAACTATTCGAGCCCATTGATTTAAATCTGCTAACCAACCAACAGTTCCATAAGAAGTAAAGACAATATCAAATTTTTTATCTAAGTGTTGATCTAATTCCAATACATCACAACATATTAATTCTAAGTTTACATTTTGTTCATCTGCAAGTTGTTTTGCGGTATCGATGGCTTTATCTGAAAAATCAACAGCAGTCACGATAGCTCCAAGACGTGCTAAAGAAATACTATCCATTCCGAAATGACATTGAAGATGTAAGACAGATTTACCTTCTAATGAGCCAAGTAAATTTAATTCTATCTCATTAAGTGAATTTTTTCCTTTTTTGAAAGATTCTACATCATAGAATTCTGATTCCATGTGATAGTCAACTTTATTGTTCCAGGATTCCTTATTTATTTTTTTATAGTCTTTTAGAATGTCCATTTATTTTTGAATATCTTGTTTAAGCAATTCTATAGTTTTAATAATAGTAGAATCAGAATTCAAGTGAAGAATTTTTTCTGCATTTTCTCCTTCAAAAAATCTGACTATTTGAAATTTTAATTCTTTTAAAATAGCATCTTTGTTTTTTATAATGAATTTATCATGGCTAATATTTATCCAGTTTTTCAAAGCAAATGTTGAAATTAGGCTTTCTTCATTTTTCTTATTTACTAAAATTTTTAAAGATTGATAATTAGTAATTACAAAATCAGAAACCAGTTCTTTGAGTTCTTCATCTTGTATAGAATCTTGTTCACTATTATTTACGAATACATCGGGAATTATACCTACACCATAAGAATATGATTTACCGCCTTTATGAATAACTGAAGTATCTGCAATAAAAGGACTCAACCAATGAAGATTTGAATCAACTTTAGTATTGTAAGACTTCTGAATACATCTTCCTGAAGGTAGATAAATTCTGGCATTTGCAAGTTCAAGTGCACTACCGTCGGCAAGTGGAAACAATTCAAGAACAGTTGCCTTACCAAAAGAATTGCTTCCAATAATTTTCGCGCGATTTAGATCTTGAAGTACTCCAGCAAGAACTTCAGATGCGGAAGCTGTATTCTTGTCAATAAGAATATAAATTTTTTCAATATTAAAAAATGGTTTTCCAGTTGATTTATAAACTCTTTCTTGATTATTTCGATCTTTAGTTTTAAATAAAACGGTATTGGGTTCTTGTACTAGTTGATTTAAAATATCAGCAGCGGAATTGAGCAATCCACCAGAATTTGATCGAAGGTCAATAACGATGTTGTGAAATTTTTTAGTATAGACATACTCTTCAACTTCTCTCATGAACTCTTTATAAGTGTTTTCTCCAAATCTGCTTATTTTTAAATAGAAAGTAGCATTATCGAGTAGAGTTACTGGACCAATACTAAAATTCTTGATATCGGTTTTATCAATAACTATTTTCTGATCAACTAAGTTATCGGATTTTTGTATGACCAAGCTCATTTTTTCCTTGTCCAGAAGAGTAAATTCAACAATGGAATCAATCTGCATGTTATTGGAAAGTAATACCCTTGAATTAATTTCCTTTACTATATCACCTGGTTCAAGACCGACCTTACTCGCGGGACCATCTAATACAATATTGGATATGTAAGCTTGATCGTCGATTATCCTAAAACTAATTCCAGCTCCTTGATATATTCCATCTAAATCATCCTTTAAACTTTTTAATTCCTTTTTTTCGAGATATTCAGAATAGGGATCAAGTGCGTACATCAATTGTTGAATTAAAAAATCTGAAGTTTCTTCATAATTCAGGCTATCGACGTATTTGGATTGTAGATAAGATAATACGTCCTGAAATTTTTGTTGGCTTGCATAACTAGGATTTACATATTCTTTATTGATGTTATAATCTGTTTTTGGGATTTGCAATTTGTAACCTGCATACATTCCTATTGAGGTGCATAGACCTAAGAGGAAAGGAAGCCAAGCTAAATTAGATGTTTTAGATTCTTCCACTCGATTAATAATAAGTGAATCTTCTAACTTTAGAGACGTGTTTGGCTAATCTAACAACTTGACAAGAATAACCATATTCATTATCATACCAAGCGTATAAAGTTACTGTTTTGCCATCATTTGAGAGAATCGTAGATGGAGCATCTAAGACACAAGCAACAGTTGAACCAACTGCATTGCTGCTTACATATTCTGTAGATGAAGAATACTGTAATTGCTCAGCGAGATTACCATAATATGCTGCTTGTTTGAGTGTATTGAGAATAGCTTCAATAGAGGTTATTGTCCCTAAACTTAAATTTAGAATTGCTAATGAAACATTAGGTACTGGAACGCGTACAGCATTGCCTGTTAACTTTCCTTTAAGTTGAGGAAGCACTTTTGCAACGGCACTTGCGGCACCTGTACTCGTAATTACCATATTGATTGGAGCACCTCTTCCACGTCTAGGTTTCTTATGAAAATTATCTAGAAGATTTTGATCACTGGTGTACGCATGAACAGTTTCGATATGACCTTTTTCAATTCCAAAGGCTTTATCAATCACATGAATTATTGGAACAATGGCGTTGGTTGTACAAGATGCAGCGCAAAAAATATTTTCTATTTCTGTATTCACAATATCTTGATTAACTCCAACAACTATGTTAGGAATATCTTTGCCTGGCGCTGTAAGAATTATTTGAGCTATTCCTGGTCGAAGATGAGCACTTAATTTTTCTTTAGTGTCCCACATTCCAGTATTGTCAATTAATAAAGCATTATTAATATTATAAGTTGTATAATCTATTTCACTTGGATCCGATGCGAAAATCATATGTATGCGATTTCCATTTATTTCAACTTGAGATTCTTCGGGAATAATTTTAATGGTACCTCTGAAATTTCCATGAATGGAATCTGATTCCAATAGAGACATTCTTTTAAACATTTCCTCTGCACGATCTTTCATACTAGGTCGAATCACAATTGCTCTTAAACGTAGCTGTTCACCTTTACCTGTTGTCCCAATAATTCTTCTTGCTATCAATCGTCCAATTCTTCCAAAACCATATAAAACGACATCTTTATGAGGTTCTGCTGTCTGAGCGCTATGAAGTCCAGCTGAAAGTTTGAAATGAATAAATTCGGTTAGGTTTTTTTGGTCAGAATCTAACCAGTCAGTTGCTAGTTTTCCAATATCAATTCTGGAGGCTGTTAATTCACTTAAAGCAAAAATTACTTTTGCAATGGATAATGTTAAATCAACATCAATATTTTTTTCTGTATAATTAATAGAATAACTATGATATTGTAGAAATTCACTGGGTCTTAAATCGATGAGATCTCTTCGAAAAAGAATTAGATCTATTGATCTGTCAAAACTTAATTCGCCTACTATTTTGCTTAATTCCAAGGCTTTTTTCTCTTTTTCTCTCCAGAGAGCAAGACTTATTTCTGGGTTGACGTTGTGAGTTGAATTCATGGTTTGAATTTTGCACAAATTTCGCAAAAAAATATGATAAAAATCAATCTATTATTTCAAGATAACAAAAAAGGTAAGATTCAACTTGAATTTTAATTAATGAAGTATTACTAGAGATTTTTTTTTACATATTATGAATTATCTCACAAATCCATATATCTTCAAGTGAAGATAAACAAAATAAACTATGAAAGATTAAATTAAATTCCCAAGTATTGCTTCAATAACTTACTTCTGGTAGTTGAGCGTAATTTATTAATTGCTTTGTCTTTAATTTGTCTAACTCTTTCTCTGGTTAAACCGAATTTATCACCAATATCCTCTAATGATTCCGGATGTTCTATTCCAAGTCCGAAATATAATTTAATTACATCGGCCTGTCTGTCAGTCAATGTTCCTAAAGCTCTTTCGATTTCTCTTCTCAATGATTCCTTGAATTCGAGAGATGAATCAGTCGCTGGAGTAGTATTATTCTCAAGGACATCAAGTAATGAATTATCTTCTCCGTCAACGAATGGAGCATCCATTGAAACATGTCTTGCAGCAACTCCAAGGGTTGTTTCTACTTCTTCTGTGGGAATTTCTAAAAGGGTTGCTAACTCTTCTGGTGAAGGTTCTCTTTCAAATTTTTGCTCTAATTCAGAGAAAGCCCGGTTGATTTTATTCAGTGAGCCTACTTTATTTAAAGGAAGTCGGACAATACGAGATTGTTCAGCTAAAGCCTGAAGAATAGATTGTCGAATCCACCATACGGCATAAGAAATGAATTTGAAACCTCTTGTTTCGTCGAATCTCTGTGCAGCTTTGATAAGTCCTAAATTTCCTTCGTTGATCAAATCTGATAAGGAAAGTCCTTGATTCTGATACTGTTTGGCTACAGAAACTACGAATCTAAGGTTGGCTTTGGTTAATTTTTCTAAGGAAAGTTGATTTCCTTGCTTTATTTGTTTTGCTAATTCTACTTCTTCTTCTGGAGTTAAGAGGTCAACTTTACCGATTTCTTGAAGATATTTTTCTAAGGACTGACTCTCTCGATTGGTAATCGACTTTGTGATCTTTAACTGACGCATGAAATTAAGTTATTGTAAGTAGTTGAAAATGAATGATTTAAAAATAAAATTGGTTATGATTAAATGCAATATATTTAGAGGAGTGCTGGTTAGACAACCCTTTTACAGAATACATTAATGTTCTAGAAGCAAAAAAAGTTCATAAAAGCTTAATAAATTCGATAAAGCAACTAATATTGCCTTCTTTAATAGAATATTTTATAATTTTAACACCATGGCTAGAGTCCAATTTCAAGTTGAGTTTATGTTTAAGGCTTCGCCATCCATAATTTACCTTTTCGTCACGCAGGCTACGGCAATTGTAAGATGGTTCTGTGACAAAGTTGATAACATCGGAGATACCTATACTTTCTCATGGAAAGGATCAGATGAGTCTGCCGATTTGGTAGTTGACATTGAAGATGAATTAGTGAAGTTTAAGTGGGAAGACAAAGAAGACGAATTCTTACAATTTAGATTCTATAAGACCGATATTACCAATGAAACCATATTAGAAATAACGGATTTTTGTGACGATGACGAAGTAAATGAACAACGTGACGTTTGGGAGGTTTATATAAAGAAGCTCAAAGCTGCTTGTGGCGGATAAATAGGTATAACGCAATATCTTATTATTTTTTTATTTTACCCAATACACTATGGACGAAATAACAAATCTTATTGATCAAAAGAATTATAAATTTAAAGAACTCAAAGTCTATTCTTCTACTGAATGGTTAGCTGATAATAAGAAGAAATACAGACAAGTATTCGATCGGTTTGAAACCACTTATATCTATGCCGAACTTTCCTTTTATAATAAGATGTTTGACAAGGATTTTTGGGAAGCAGATATTGAGCTAAAATGTTATTGTCTCATCAAGTCTAAAAAAGAAGTTTGCAATTTAAATTTCAAGAGAAAAATTTCCAAGTATGATCAATTAGTTTATATACGAGAAGGTTGGGGCAATAAGAAAGAGGGAATTTTTTGGAAAAAAGGAACCTATTATTGGGAAGTATGGATAGATGGTGAAAAAATTTCTAGCAAATATTTTTATATTGAAGATGCTGGCTCACATGAAGACGATGGAGCCAATCCTTATGTTGATCTACTGAGTCTAAAATTATTTGAAGGTCCATTTGATGAAATTTCTGAAGAAGAAAAAAAATATTATAATTCATTTAATGGTGAGGAAACAAGATATATTTTTGCTGAAGTAGTTCTTAAGAATAAAAGTTTACAATCGAATTGGCAATGTGAATTATTTATAAAATTTCATAACGAATCGCGGGAGCTCAAAGGACAGCTTATTCGCTTAGTGCCTGTTAAAAGGGAGGACGATAAGATAACTATAATTGCAGGTTGGGGATCGAATGTGAAAGGATCATGGTGGGATGGATTATATACCTGTGAGGTGGTCTTCATGGATGAATTATTGGGAATGATGTCTTTTTATGTTGAAGACGAATTTGAAGAAGGAGTAGGGCATATTACTTTGCCTCATCTTAGTGAACCCATAATACTTGCGGCTGAAGAAAATGATCAAAAGACATTTGAAGAAGTATTATTGGGATTAGATAGATTAGTTGGACTCAAAGAAGTGAAGAGAAAGGTTCGAGAACACGCTCAATATATTCAATTTCTTAATTTAAGAAAAGAACGTGGAATCGATGAACATGATCAAATTATCCTGCACTCTGTTTTTATGGGTAATCCTGGAACTGGCAAAACAACCGTCGCTAAAATGATGGGTCAGCTTTATAAAAAAATGGGGGTTCTGAGCAAAGGCCATGTCTATGAAGTTGATAGAGCAGAGATTGTTGGAGAATATATAGGCCAGACAGCACCTAAAGTTAAAGAAGTTATTGAAAAAGCAAGAGGTGGAGTATTATTTATTGATGAAGCCTATGCACTTGCACGAACGAATGATGACAGCAAAGATTTCGGCAGAGAAGTTATTGAAATTCTAGTTAAGGAAATGTCTAATGGACCTGGGGATCTCGCAATCATTATGGCAGGATATCCTAAGGAGATGAAATATTTTCTTGACTCTAATCCTGGATTAAAGAGCAGGATTAAACTCTACTACAACTTCCCAGATTACTTGCCACAAGAACTATATGAGATTGCCGAATTTGCTTCTATTGAAAAAGGCATTCAATTTACACCCGAATCACTAGAAGAATTACACCATATTATTCTGAATGCTTTCCGAAATCGCAACAACAGCTTTGGAAATGCAAGATTTGTTTTCGATCTTGTGGATAAGGTGAAGATCAATCTAGGGATTCGAATTATTACGGAAGGTCATGGTATTGATTTAAGTATAGAGGAATTGAGTACCATAAACTTAAAGGATGTTCAAAGTGTAGAAATTGAACCTCTAAAATCAAGACCAAAAATTCCATTGGATCAAAAATTATTAGAAGAATCTCTATTAGAATTAAGTGCGCTTGTTGGAATACATCAAGTCAAAAAAGATATTCATGAATTGGTACAAATAGTACAATATTCACAGAGAGCAGGAAAGGAAGTACTGAATCAATTCTTTCTACACACAGTTTTTTTAGGTAATCCTGGTACTGGTAAGAGTACTGTTGCAAGAATTCTTGCAAAGATTTATAAGTCCTTAGGAATTTTGGAAAGAGGCCAAATGGTTGAAACGGATAGACAAGGCTTAGTTGCTGGTTATTTAGGTCAATCTGCTATTAAAACAGCTGAAAAAATTGAAGAAGCCATTGGTGGAGTTTTATTTATTGATGAAGCCTATTCATTAACTCAATCCATGAGTG
>JBDSHL010000028.1:0-4576 GCA_039918515.1 Saprospiraceae bacterium
TTAAAATCGGCTTTGTATATATGGTGACTTCTATTATAATTTCTTTTGAATTGTTTGAATTTTATACGCATAAACTTCAGTATCGTGTACTAAGATTATTAACAAAATGGATTGATTAGTTGTCATAATTGTATTATTTTCTATTAATGGCCATTGGAGATGATAACAAAACATGTAAATTAGGTACTTAATAAAATAAAGAGCGATTTATGAAATTACAAAAAATGTTATTCTGTGGGTTTTTATTTTGGTCAATTCTGACCTCTGGCTGGGCACAAGAGTTGGCTGTAGTCTATATTCAGGGCGATGTCAAAGTTCATAAATCTACTGAACAAAGTAAACAAGCTAAAAATCTTATTTATGGTCCATTAAGTTGGGATCATGTCTTGATATTAAAAAACAAAGCTAGCGTTAAGATACTAAGGGATAATGGCGAAATATGTGAATTGCAAAAGCCAGGTTCATACTTGATTTCTTCACAAAAGTTTACAATGGATCAAGAACATTCTATAATTGGTAAATTTAAAGAATTTTTTGTATATTTCTTTGGCACTCAGCCATCCTCTGAAGAAAAAGATAATCATATAAATTCGATTTTCGCTGTAAGTCGGGGTGATGAAGAAATACCTTACTTAATTTATCCATTCTCAGGTGATATTTCATCAGAAGAGGACGAAATTGAATTTGATTGGTATCATAAATGTGATACTTGCAATTTCATTCTTCAGATTTATGACTTTCAATCCAAGGCATTAGTTTTTCAAAGTTATGTAAAATCAACACATTATTCCTTGACTAACCCTTCCAAATATTTAAATTCAGGAAACAAGTATTTCTGGAATATTCAATTGGACAAGTCCAATTTTAAGTCTACGTCTTCAAGTTTTACAATCGCAAAAATTGGAGCATTTACTAGTAGTGCAAGAATGATTGAAGATGAATTAAAGAAAAATAGTATTAATCTTAATTCTCCTACAAGTACCATATTAATGGTTGCTTCTTTGCTTGAACAGAATCAGACTAATTATGCTTTTCAATTTGCTCATAAAGCTAAATTGAGGTATGCAAGTAACAAGATTTTGGTATCTCAATTAGACGAAATTTTGGTTAGAGAGATCAAGAATAGTGTTAGTAATAAGTAATAAGTTGAAAAGTTGTAAGTAATAAGCATAAAGTTATAAGATTGAGTGGGTTAAGTTAAAGAATAATAATTTGAGATTTTAATTTCTTATAGGAGGCCTTTACAAAGCCATACGTTGGCGGGAATTGAAGGCTTCTAAATGGATGTAAATGAATATTTCGCAAAAATCCATACAATAAACTATTTAGAAATATAGTATTGTAATAAGTGGTCAGCGAAATAATAGTAAGAACCAATAATCAATACAATATTACTCTTGTATAACAAATGGAACGGAATAAATATTCACTTGTCCTGCAGGAACATTCGAATTAATTCCCCGAGTCATTAAGGACTCATTTTTGTAATAACTCAAATTCATTACTTCTCCAAAAGGATCCACTTCGGTTTGAGTAGTAATTGACCTACGCTGATCAAGTGGGCGCAAATTTATGGGTTTTTTAGAAGCTACTAGTTTAAACAATTCCTGACCTAGAGGAGGATCAAGTCTAAACTCTTTAGGAATAATGAAACTATCCTTTGGTTGTAAAAAATAATCAGAGGGAGATTCATTAGCTTGAGGAACCAGTACATTGGTTTTATTATTGGGTTGAATGTCGAGAACTGTATAAAATGCAGGAATATTTCCAATATTTGTAACCTTTATTTTAATAACGTCCCCTTTTATAAAACATATTTTACCGTCTTTTCCCTTCACCTCATCAGCTGGAAAAGATTCTGTGAATTTCTTTCCATTTCTTGAACTCAAGACCAATTCAAAAGTGATTTCAATCTGTTTGTTTTCTTGGTTTAGTTTCCTAAGAAATTGGGATTGTCCATATTCTGTCAGAGCGGATTTTAATCCAAAAAAAAGATCGTTTCTGGGTGTTGATTTTGAAAACTCAGTGACTAGTAAATCATTTTTAGTAATAAGTATAAATTTATTAAGCTCTTCAATCAAGACTAGATCTGGATTTGACTTCACTTTCTTAATATAGGGTAATGCAAATAAATCATCAAAAATGGTGCGATCTATATTTTTGAATTCGCCTTTCAATTGCAAATTAATTACAAGGTTGCCAAAATTTTCTTCCTTTATAATGACCCAAGCAAATTCAGCATCTGCTGATGAAATTCCACCTGTTATTTCAACACTACTAGTGTTGGGATGAGCTTCCTTAACGGTGCCCAAACAAATGGGTTTAGAATTTTTGGGATCTCTAGTTTCAGTAGAATAAAAACCCATAATAGTTCCTGGTGTAACGCCATTTAAAAATCCAGCTTCAAGGATCACGTTATTATTATTCAGCCATTCTTTTACTGTAAAATAATTTGGTGTGGCTAGATACTTGCCTCCTAGTATAACTTGAGCGAGGATCCCAGAAGCTTCAGGAATTTGATTATTGGTATTCATCTGAATAATCAGTCGAATTCTGTCGAACAGTTGTTGATAACTCGCATCTGATGGAATGTTATTAATTGCTTTACTAAAAGCATAAGATAAGGCTCCATAGTTTTTTCCATCTTCAGCAAGGATTTCATAATTTAATTGTCTGGCAGTTGATCCGAAAAATGCTACCATCGAAGCCATTTTAGATTCGTCTTGATTTTTAAATTCAGATTGATTTAAATCTGGATTTTTCCTTTCCATTTTCAATCGATAATCTTCAGGTGCCATTTTAATATCGGTTCCTCTTGCGCATCCAATGCTCCTTGTTGAAGTTCCTGAATGACATGCATCAATAGTGACAAGAAAATGACCCTGACTACCAAGTTTTGTGCGAATTTTAGAAAATACATCGTTCAACTCATCATCGATGATATGATTTTTCCCTTCATAAACACCAGGAATAAATTCAACAGAGGCGTCAAAAGGTACTAATGCTTCATCATAACCGTCCAGTTCATCTCCACTTATATCTATGATCTGTTGGCCATGTCCTGAAAAATGAAAATATGCGATATCCCCAAAATTGAGAGATTCTAGAAACCTTTTTCCAAGTGTTTCCATAATATTGGATTTAGTGGCAAATTGGTCTTGAAGGATAATAATGTCCTTCTGCAAGAAACCCAATTTTATGAGTGCATTTTGAATTAATGGAATATCATTTAATGAATTTATAGATCTAAATCCGCTGGCTTGAGGATAATTTCCCACAGCTATAATCAATGCCTTTTTATTCCCAATACCTATCGGGAATGCATTTAAACTTCCAATTAGGAACAGAAATAGGAAAATAAGCCAACGGTTATACATTAATTAAAATCATTGAATGAATTTGAATAAGCACTGAAATGATGAATGTTAGAAACACCTTTGCAAAGTTAAAGATAAATTATTCAATAACTCCAATTTGGGATATATCTAAGTGAAATACTAACGAAACCTAGTTTCTCTGAATTATGTTTAATTGTTAGACGATGTCAATAATAATCAGTCCACCCATTGGTAGGTCCACCTGTTAATCGGTGAAACATATTAGAACCTCATCAGATGTCAAAAAATAGTTTTTATAATTATTTGAATATGAGATTGTTGGCATCTCCTCTAGGTCACAATCTCGAGCAAATGCCTTATTAGCGTATATCTTGAAATTCCACTCCCCTTTTTGGTGTTCAATAAACTTTCTTATAAAATAACATGCGTTAAAGAAATTTCTGTAATTTTACCATCAAAATAAGGGAAATGGATGATTTAGCTTTGATATAAAGAATTTTTTTTCAAAGCAAATCTTGTTAATTTAAAACATATTAGAATATTTAAACATATAAATTAATTCAAGCTGGTTCTGAATGAAATTTGATCTGATATTTTTATAATTGTATTTAAATAATGTGATAACCAATTTAATGATTGGGTACTTTATAGTGATTTCTGATATTTCTTAAAAGTATTTGAAATTCACGATCATTGGTCATTTGTAGGAATGATTCTTAAAAGTGTAATTTTTTTTAATCACAATAAATTTTAAACAATGAAAAAATGTATTATGTTATTTACAGCTCTTTTTGCAATAGCATTAACAGCTAATCTATTTGCTCAAGGTGGTACGACGGGTGGATCTGGTGGCACAGGTACACCTTCCAGAACTGGGGGAACAACTACAACAAAAACAACCACAACCACCACTACAACATCGGGTAATAGACCAGGAAGTACAGGAGGTGGTGGTTCTACAGGAGGTTCTGGTTCAGGAGGTGTTGGTTCAGGAGGTGCTGGTTCAACTGGAACTCCAACTGCAGATCCTACCACTATGGTACCTTTAAAAGCATCTGAGTTGATGTGCTGCTCAAGTATTTATTACAGAAATGCAAAAGCTAGTGAAATGATAGTTGTTGCAGAAAATCCTTTCCAAGGTAAGTTTGAAGGTCACAAAGTAAGCTTTCAACTAACTGGAAAAGACGGAAAAGTTGTTCCATCAACAAAATATAAACTTGCCAAGGATAGTGATGGTA
>JBDSHL010000029.1:0-3718 GCA_039918515.1 Saprospiraceae bacterium
AATGTACTGTTCATTGAAAAGAGACAAATAGTCAAACCATTTCAACCAATATTGGCCAGTAAAAATACCGATTAAACCGATTAAAAAATATAAGGGAAAAATTCGCAACATTCGCCGATAGTAAAAATTCCGAATATTTATACTTCCAGTCTTTTCTATTTCAGTGATCAGTAAATTACTAATTAGAAAACCGCTTAAAACAAAGAAAAAATCTACCCCAAAAGTTGCCAACTTATTTGCATAGGGCTCATATGGACGATAGCCTTCATAATCAAAAACAGTTTGTTGACAATGTCCTATAATGACCGCAAATGCAGCCCAGAAACGCAAGCCATCTAGGTTTTTAAAGTAATGTATGATGGGTTGTTTTTTCAAAATTATACCTTCATTTTAGAAATGAAAAAGTTAATTTAATAATTGGTAACTTTATAAGTTCAAAGCTACTAACTTATTATTGAAGTCTTAGAATTTAATTGACTAAGTTGAAGTAGAACCCAATTACAAAAGATATGAATGTATTAAAATGATTTCTTTTAGTTCTGAACTCATCTTGGTCAATACTCAAATTACTAAAAAAGCATACAGCAAACCTTATTAATTAGGAATTTCAGCAAGATGGAACCGTGAAAAGTCAGTAAATAGGTTTAGGCATAGATTATTCCAATTCAATCATCTGATCCATTTGACCAAAATCATCCATATCATTCGAAGCAATAATAACCATTGCATCTTTAGTATATTCATCCAGACAATGGATATACCAATCTTGTGCAGTTGCATCCAGATTAGTGCGTGGTTCATCTAGAAAAATAATATTGGATTCTGTAAGAATGGCAAGTCCCAATTTTAATCTTTGCTTCATACCTGACGAGAAGTTTTTGATCAGTTGATCTTGTTGTTCATGGAATTTCGTAATTCGTAGAAATTCATTATGAGTAATTGAAGACCGTAATTTTTTTACGGAACAATTAAATTCGACAATTTCATTAAGACTAAGATAATCGAATAAGTCTGAGTAGGGTGCAGCAATACTGAGATGTTTCTGCCAATGAATAGGAGATATATTGTGACCTTCTTTTTTGTGATAGACTTCTCCTTTACTTGGCATTGATAGTCCAGCAAGTAAACTCAATAAGGTTGACTTTCCGGAGCCATTAGGTCCCGAAATTCCATATCGATTTCCAGAAATAAAATGTAAATTAATATCCCGCAGAATCCATTTGGAAGAAGTAAATCTTTTACTTAAATGCTGTGTAATAATTTCCATAACACTATCTGCGAATACCTTTCATAAGGCCTCGTTCTGACTGTGAGATGAAGTTTATAATTTGTGTTTTTTCTACAGAGTCCGGTAAGCTTTTTTGTATGTCAACTAAAGCCTTAGAGATATTGCGATATTTGATAAAGAGATATCGATATATATCGTGAATTCTGTTGATTTGATCTCTGGTAAATCCTCTTCTGCGAAGTCCAATTGAATTGACGCCTTCATAACTTAAAGGCTCTCTAGCAGCTTTTGCAAAAGGAGGAACATCTTTCATAACTTTCGACCCTCCACCAATCATGGCATGAGCTCCGATTTTGACAAATTGATGTACTGCAGTTAATCCTCCAAGAATAGCATAATTTTCAATCGTAATATGTCCCGCTAAATTCACATTGTTTGCGAGAATAACATGATCTTCTATGATGCAATCGTGTGCTACATGTGCATAAGCCATTAGTAGGCAATGGGAGCCAATCTTGGTCGTCATGGTAGCCTTAGTTCCTCTATTCAAAGTACAAAATTCTCTTACTGTAGTATTATTGCCTATTTCTAGTAATGAATTTTCGCCATTGTATTTGAGATCTTGAGGAGCTGCTCCAAGCACGGCTCCTGGAAATATTTTGCAGTTATTTCCAATTCTGCTGCCATCCATTATAGTAACATGAGGTCCAATCCAACAATTTTCACCAATGACAACATCAGAATTAATCGTAACAAAGGCCTCTACTTTCGTACCCGTTCCAATCTTCGCATCAGGACTTATATTGCTTTGGCTTGAATTCATTATTACCTCTTTACGATCTGCGCTGTTAACTCTGCTTCGCAAACCACCTTATTTCCGACATAAGCAGTACCGTACATGATAACTAAACCTCTTCGGATTGGCGAAGTTAATTCCATTTTAAGTATCAAAGTATCTCCTGGAACAACTTTCTGTCTGAATTTGGCATTATCAACTTTTAAAAAATAAGTATCCCAGTCTCCTTGATCTTCCTGCTGACTTAAGGCTAGAACCCCTCCTGTTTGCGCTAACGCTTCCAATTGTAGCATACCAGGAAAAACAGGATTGGTAGGAAAATGTCCTTGAAATAAGCCTTCATTGAAAGTAATGTTTTTTATTCCAACGATCATATTAGGATTTATTTCGATGATTTTATCAACCAACAAGAATGGATATCTATGTGGAAGCATTCCTTGAATCTGTACAACATCCATAACTGGTGGAATATTTGGATCATATTGTGGAACGCCTTTAAGCTTTCTAGATTCCAAATACTTTTTCTTCAGAATCTTAGCAAATTCGATATTGGACTTATGTCCTGATTTCTTGGTTACTATTTTGCCTTGAATATATTTGCCAACCAAGCTTAAATCTCCCATTACATCCAATAGTTTGTGCCTAGCTGGTTCATTAGGAAATTGCAAATTTATCGTATTTAGAATTCCTTCTTTGTCAACTTTTACAGAAGGCTTATTTAGTTTGGTGGCTAGGTCATCTAATTCTTCTTGATTCATCATACGATCTACAATTACAATCGCATTGTCCATGTCACCACCCTTGATTAAATTCTGTGCTAGAAGCTGTTCTAGCTCATGAACAAATACAAAGGTTCTAGCTGGTGCAATATGCTCAGTATAATCTTTTATATTCTCTAGACTAGCAAATTGTTGCCCTAATATTTTTGAATTAAAATCTATTAAAGTGGTGATCTCAAATTCATCGGATGGAACTGCAACATACTCTGCACCTGTTTCTTCATCTTCAAATGAAATGGGTTCAGTAATAATGAAAATTTCTCTCTCTGCATTAAGTTCTTCAATTCCTACATCCAAGAATGCATTAACAAAATGAATTGCACTTCCATCAAGAATTGGTATTTCAGGACCATTGAGTTCAATGAGAACATTGTCAATCCCCAATCCATATAAGGCAGAAAGCGTATGTTCCACTGTCCATACTTGTGCAACACCTTCCTGAAGAGTTGTTCCTCTATTGGTTGAAATTACACGGCTTACATCGGCAATAATAATAGGTTTTTCAGGAAGATCGATACGACAGAATTTAATACCATGATTTTGAGGTGCAGGCAAAAAACGCATCTTCACACTAACTCCAGTATGTAATCCAATTCCGGAAATTTGAATTTCTTTTTTTATAGTTCTTTGATTCATTTGAAATTCAAAATTTGTTTTTTCTCAATTAATGTTTTATAAATAATTCTCTATAATTTTTTATTCAATTCTTCAACTAATTTCTCAAGATTATTTATTTTTTTAACAGTTTCAGGTAGGTGCTTGAATTCAGCATAAGATCTGAGATAATTTGTATAATTAATGGCCGGGGAGCCATAATGTTTACCATTCTCTACATTAAGATCACCACCGATACCACTTTGTGCCTGAATCTTAGTGCCATTTGCAATTTGAATATGTCCAATTATGCCAACCTGA